>CAYNDW010000040.1:0-16846 GCA_964395375.1 uncultured Cytophagia bacterium | reverse complement strand
AACGCAGCTTCGCGCTGAAAACGTGGGATGGTCTCGGCTCTGCTTCGGTTTATGAAAATGCCGTTGCCGATCATTTGCAAAAAGTTTTGCGCTTGAGCTTCATCAATCTTGAATCGATTCGCAAACGCAAATTTAAAGTTGTGGCGGATTGCGTGCATGGCGCGGGCGGCGTGATTGTGCCGCAACTGCTCGATACGCTTGGGTGCGAAGCGATCTTTCTCAATCTCGAACCCACGGGACGATTTCCCCGCAACCCCGAGCCGACGCCGGAAAATTTAACGCAACTCGGCGACGCGGTGCGCGCACATCGCGCGGATCTCGGACTCGCTGTCGATCCCGATGCCGATCGTCTCGCATTGGTTTCGGAAAAAGGCATTCCACTCGGCGAAGAATACACGCTCGCGCTCGCAGTGGATTTTCTATTGCGTGAACGCAAAGGCAAAGTTGCCGCCAATGTTTCGACTTCGATGGTGCTCGATGATATTGCCGCGAAGTACGGCTGCGAAGTGGAACGCACGCGCGTGGGTGAAATCAACGTGGCCAAGCGCATGCGCGAGATCAATGCGGTGATCGGCGGCGAAGGCAACGGCGGCGTGATTCTGCCGGACGTGCATCTCGGTCGTGACTCGATTGTCGGCATCGCGCTCATCTTGCAGCACCTCGCGAACTTCTCCGGACCATTGAGCGAGTTGCATCTTTCCTTGCCGCAATATGTCATGTGCCGCCGCAAAGTGGAAGTGGAGGCGCAAGCGCAAACCGCGAAGCTGTTGGAGAGAATCAAAGACAAGTATCGCAACGAAAAGCTCGACCTGCTCGACGGCGTGAAAATTCTTCGCGCGAAATCATGGGTGCAAGTGCGCGCCTCGAACACGGAGCCGATCATTCGCATCATGTCCGAAGCGGCGAGCATGGCCGACGCGGAGGGGTTGTGCGAGGAGTTGATGGGTTTTATGAAGGCATAAAGTTTCTGTATGAACTCTTTTTGAAGGAGTCACCTTATGGACAACATCTATAAATTACCATTGTTGTTGGAGCCGCAACCCGAGGGCGGATATACAATCACGTGCCCGCTGCTTCCGAATCTCATTACCGAAGCAGACTCTTTAGCCGAGGTTATACCCAATGTCGCAGACGCACTGACAGCCTTGATCGAAGCCTATGAAGATTTGAATAAACCTTTGCCCGATATTCTCAAACCGGTTGTTGCTCGTTCAACACTTTGGACAGAAATGCCTATTCCAGCGAGGGCGGCAGCTTGAAATATTTGGACGTCGCAAAGAAATTACGGAAGCTCGGTTGTGAAGAAATTCCACGCCGATCGGGCGGCTCCCATCGCAAATGGCACAATCCCGTGAGCGGAAGTGTTGTGCCCGTTCCGGATTGGGGAAGCAAAGACTTAAAGATCGGAACGCTGCGCAATATCATCCGCCAGCTTGATCTCGATTGGGAAGAATTTAGACAAGCGTGAGAGGAAGCGGCACAACGAATCATAGCGATTATTCGCATCATGCCGAAGCGGCGAGCATGGCCGAGGCGGAGGGGTTGTGCGAGGAGTTGATGGCGTTTATGAAAACTTGAAAGAATCCATAGCACCCTTGTTCGTTGGAAAACGAGCAACATAAAATTGTCCTTCAGCAGGAATCCTATTACTCGCCGGGAAAATTCCTCTTTTAAGCATTGTGCCGAGCGCCGAAAAAGATTCCTGCTGCATGACATAATCAAATAGACGTATTTTATTTTGAGAGAAGGTTGGACCTAAACTGAAACATACTGAAGAACACCTCATCGAAAGCGTGCTGGAAGTTTTCGCGCGCGAGCCGCAGCGGCAATTCAAAGCGAAAGAGTTGGCGCGCAAGCTGCATGTGCCGCCCGCGAAATATACGAGCTTTCGCAATCTGCTCAAGAGCCTCGCCCAAGCAGGCAAGCTCGCGAAGCTTGAGCACAATCAATTTCGCCTTGCGCAGCAAGTCTCTACCGTCGCGGGCACTTTGCACGTGAAGAGCCAGGGCTATGCTTTTCTCCTGGTCGGCGAAAACCAAGCCGACGTTTTTATTTCGCAGCGCAACATGGCCACGGCGCTCAACGGCGATTTCGTAAAGGTGCAGCTCTTCGCGCGGCCCACCGGTAAAAAGGCGGAAGGCCGCGTGATCGAGATCGTCAAACGCGGGCGCAAGAATCTCGTGGGCGTGCTGCAAAAGGCCGGGCATTTTTATTATGTGAAGCCCGATGATTTAAAAATGCTGCACGATATTTATGTTGCCGAGGAGAATCTGCTCGGCGCGAAACCCGGCCAAAAAGTTGTCGCGGTGATCGAGAGTTGGGAAGATGAGCAGAAAAATCCCGAAGGGCGCGTCGTCAAAGTGCTCGGCTTTCCCGGCGAGGTGGGCGTGGACGTTATGTCCGTCGCGTTCTCGTTCGATTTGCCCGTGGCTTTTCCCGAGGAAGTGGAACGCGACGCGGCTACGCTCGAGTTCAGCATCACTCCCGAACTCGTGGCGCAGCGCGAAGATTTGCGGCAGTGGATGACGTTCACGATCGATCCCGAAGACGCAAAAGATTTCGACGACGCGGTGAGTTTAACCAAACTCGAAAACGGCAACTATGAGCTTGGCGTACACATCGCGGACGTGAGCCATTTTGTGCGCGAAGGCACGGCGCTCGATCGCGAAGCGCTCGCGCGCAGCACCTCGATCTATCTAGTGGATCGCGTGGTGCCGATGTTGCCCGAACGCTTGAGCAATGATCTGTGCAGCTTGAAACCGTATGTGGACCGCCTCACCTATTCGTGCATTATGGAAGTCACGCCGCGCGGCATGCTGGAGGAACTCAAGCGCGACGCCGGCCTCTTCAACAGCAAGCGGCGCTTCAATTACGAAGAAGCGCAAGAGATTCTCTCCGGCAAAAATTCCGCGCAACCCGAGTTCGACACGACGCTGCGCGAGATGAATGAACTCGCGCATATCCTCACCAAGCGCCGCTTGCGCAATGGCGGCTTGGATTTCGACACGCCGGAAATGAAAGTCATTTTGGATGAAGCCGGCGTTCCCATTGAGCTGCGGAAAAAAATGCGGCAAGACTCGAATCGGCTCATCGAAGAGTTCATGTTGCTCGCGAACCAAACCGTGGCGGAGCATATCGAACAGATTAAAGTGAAACGCGAGCTGCCGCCGTTCATTTATCGCGTGCATGAGCCGCCCGATCAAATGAAGATGAAAGATTTCGCGCTGTTCGTGAAAGCGCTTGGGTTCAAATTCGATCATCAACAACAAGTCACCGGCAAGCTGCTCGGCGCTTTCCTACACGAGATTAAAGGCCAGCCCGAGGCGGGCATGGTGGAAAAAGTCTTGCTGCGCTCCATGATGAAAGCGAAGTACATGACCGAGAATCGCGGCCACTTCGGGCTTGCGTTCAAGCACTATTCGCATTTCACTTCGCCGATTCGCCGCTATCCGGACTTAATCGGGCATCGCATTCTGAAAGAGTATGCGAAAGGCGTGCGGCCGGAACTGTTCGATCTCTTCGAACGTAAGCTGGGGCGCGCGGCGCAACTGGCTTCCGAACGCGAGGTTGCCGCGCTCGAAGCGGAACGCGCCTCGGTAAAGATGAAGCAAGTGGAGTTCATGAGCAAACACCTCGGCGAGGAGTTTGATGGCTTGATCTCGGGCGTGGTCGCGTTCGGCATCTTCGTCGAGATTCCACAACTGCTCGTCGAAGGCTTGGTGCATATCAGCGATCTCGCGGACGATTATTATATTTTCGAAGAGAAGCTGTATCGCTTGAAAGGGCAGAACAGCGGGCGCGTGTATCGCTTAGGCGATCCCGTGCGCATTCGCGTGGCGAAGGTGAATCCGAATGAGCGCTTGCTCGATTTTCTTCTAGTCGAGCGCCCACGAACGCAAACGGCAAAGACGCCCGTCGTGAAAGAGCATAAACCCGAGAAAGAGTCTAAACATAAAACGACGCGTAGGAAACGGAGGAGCAGATAATGTCCAAGTCTACTTTGTTTGGCCGCCCGAGTTTGTTGCGTAAGAAAGCGCGCGCGATAAAATCGGAAACCAACGGCGCCAGTGAAAGCCCGCAAGTGCGGCAACCGCTGTCCGATGGCAGCGAGGAGTTCTTCGAAGAATTTACGCCGGAGAGCCGCAACCAAAAACAAGATCCTCACACCCGCGATATCCTGGTCGGGCTGGGCGTGACTGCCGGCGTGCTGCTCGGCATCGGCGCGACGCTTTGGCTGCGCAAGAAAAAGAGCGGACGCAAAAAGTGGCAACGCTGGTTTGCGTGAGCGGAAGAGAACCTGCTTTTAACCCGCCAGAGACAAAACGATTTTCGGCAAAACAATTTAAAGAACAGTTTTGCGGAAAATCGTTTTGCTTATTAGGCGCCGCTCGTTCGCGTTGCGTTGCAACTAAGACCTCATGTAAAAAAACAGAGAAGCATTTGGCGGTATGGAGAGCTCCGATTATCAGATTGAAACCCTGGGCGAATGCCAATTCGATTCGCCATTGGGACTGCCCGTTTCCACCGGCGCCGGCATTGCCGGTTATGTTTCGGATACGATTCGCATTCTCGTTAATCTCGAACAGCATGCTGCGCAGCACGATCCGAAGCCGATGACATTAGAAAAAGCCGGCGCGAGGGAGAAAATTTATTTTCGGCCCGGCTATACCAAGGCCGCGATCGTCACGTGCGGCGGGCTTTCGCCGGGTTTGAACAACGTCATTCGCTCTTTGTTCATGCAGCTTTATCATCGTTATGGCGTGAAAAACGTAGTCGGGTTGCGCAACGGCTATCGCGGCCTTAATCCGCAATATGGCTTTGCGCCGATGACGTTGACGCCCGATGTGGTGGAGCGCATTCATCGCATTCCCGGCACCATCCTCGGCACTTCGCGCGGCGAAGAAGAACCGCGCCTCACGGTTGCTACGCTCGAGCGCGAAGGCATCAACATTCTCTTCGTCCTCGGCGGCGACGGCACGCTCAAAGGCGCGCATCGCATTTGGCTCGAAGCCAAACAGCGCGGGTTAAAGATCGCCATCGTCGGCGTGCCGAAAACCATCGATAACGACATTAATTTTGTTTATAAAACTTTTGGCTTTGATACCGCGGTGGAGAGAACGAAGGAAGCCTTGGATTGCGCGCACACCGAAGCGCGCAGTCATCCGAACGGCGTCGGCTTGGTGAAGATTATGGGGCGCGACTCCGGTTTCATCGCCGCGTATGCCGCGCTCGCGAGCCGCGACGTGAACTTCGCGCTGATTCCGGAAATCGCGTTTGAGTTGGAAGGGGAGAACGGTTTGTTGGCGCACTTGGAAAAACGCTTGCAGGCGCGCGGCCATGCGCTGATTGTGGCGGCCGAAGGCGCGGGACAAGATTTGATGGGCGAACACAAACAAGAGCACGATGCTTCCGGGAATGCGCGCTATCACGACCTCGGTGCATTCCTGCAAGAACAGATCAACCAACATTTCAAGCGCCGGAAGATTGAAATCAACTTGAAGTACATCGATCCGAGTTATACGGTGCGCAGCGTGTTGCCGAACGCGAATGATAGCATCTATTGCGACAACTTGAGCCGCTATGCCGTGCATGCGGCGATGGCCGGCAAAACCGATCTCGTGATCGGGCAATGGCACAATGTCTTCACCCACGTTCCGATTCCGCTTGCGACCGCGCAACGCAAAACCATTCGCCCGGAAAGCACGCTGTGGTTGAGTGTGCTCGAAGCCACCGGGCAGCCGCCGGCGATGCACTACAATCAGAAATCATAACACAAATCATTCAGCCACGGCTTGGCTGTGGCTTTTTATTTTGGAAAGCATTTCAAATTTTAAATTTTTAATGTTGTTGCTTGCGTATAAAATTGGACATGCCCACTATTTAATACGGATAGGGCAACAACCCCTCCTCCATCAACTCTCCGATCAAATAATGCGAGCCGGCAATACACAGCACATCGTCCGGCGCGCATTGCGCGCGCGCGGCAGTGAAAGCTTCATGTGCAGAGCCGCACGCATGCGCAGTGAAGCCCAAGCTTTGCGCTTCGGCTTGCATGCGCTTAGGCGCAAGCGCGCGATCACTCTTTGCCGGCGCAAAGAAAAATTCCACCGGCACTTCGCGCCACGCGCGCAAAACTTGCGTGAGCGCTTTGTCTTTTAATAAAGACATGACAACCTGCACTCGACGTTGGGGAAAGAGGGCGCGAAGGCTCTGCACGAGTTTGCGCACGCCGTCGGCATTGTGCGCCGCGTCGATTAATATGCGCGGCGAACCGGCGAGCAATTGCAAACGCGCGGGCCACTTTACTTGCGCAAGCCCGGCATGCCGTGCAGTTTCATTAAGGGCCAAGCCGCGCTCCTGCAAAGTATGTGCGGCCCAAAGCGCAAGAAGCGCGTTGTCGATTTGATGTTCGCCAAGCAGGTTGAGATAAAAATTTTGCCGCGGGTCGATTCCAAGTTTTTCCGCGCGCACACGAAAAGTCGTGCCCGCCGCGGAGAGCTGCACGGCGTGCCGCCGCGTTTCGACGGGCACATCAATGAAGCGGACGTGCCGCGTTTGACACTCGGCTTGAATCACGGCGCGCGCCGATTTTGTTTTTACGCCGCTCACACACGGCCTTCCGGTTTTAATAATGCCCGCCTTTTCTTTGGCGATAAGCGCGAGCGTTCGGCCCAAATATTCTTGATGCTCCAACGCAATGGAAGTGATGATCGTGACTTCCGGCACAACGACGTTCGTCGCATCAAGTCTGCCGCCGAGGCCGGTTTCGATGATCGCCAATTCGACGCGCTCCTCCGCGAACCAATGCAAGGCAATGGCGGTGAGCACTTCGAAATAAGTTGCGCGCAGCGCGTCGACCATTTGCCGGCAAGATTGAATCGCGTGCTCCAATTCCTCGCTCGAAATCGGAACGCCATTCACGCGCATGCGCTCGCGCGGATGCACGAGGTGAGGCGAGGTGTACAGTCCGACGCGCAAACCCGCGGCCTGCGCCATAGCCGCAAGCATAGCGGCCGTGGAGCCTTTGCCGTTGGTGCCGGCGATATGCACAACGGGATAACGCAGATGAGGATTGCCCCAAAACTCACACAACTTTTCAATACGCTCCAAGCCGAGTTGCCAACCTAAGAAGCCGAGCGCGTCGAGATAACGCAGCGTTTCAGGAGTCATCGTTGATTTCAAAAAAGACTGTGCAACTGTTTTCCGCAGCCGGAAACATTTTGCATACAGTTGTAGTTGGGAGAATAACTTTTCGCTTTGGGTCTCTTCTAAGTGTAAGATGATTTCCAACCAAGCGGCTGTAATTATAGCAAATGAGACGCAATAAGATGAACATTTCCGTGTTGGCTTGCAATCAAAAAACTTGCGTACGCCGCAGGAGCACTGGCATATGGCTTGCCTTAAAGCACCATACAATTATGAAAAAATCCTTACAAAAATTTCTTTGCGTTCTGAGCCTAGGGCTTCTGCTTCCACACGCTTTATGGGCGAGCGCGGCCGGCACGATCTCGGGTTTTATCTCCGATGAACAAACCGGAACGTCTCTGCCCGGCGCCACGGTGACGATTGAAGGCACCAACTTCGGCGCGATGGCGGATAAGCACGGATTCTACATCATCTATAATGTTCCCGTGGGCGAATATACGCTACGCGTGAGCATGATCGGCTATGTGCCGATGAAACTCACCAACGTCGCAGTTAAGACCGATCTGAACACGCGCGCAAGCTTTGAAATGAAAGGCCGGGCGCTGGAAGTGGTTGATGAAATCGTGGTCATCGCGCCGCGCGTGCAAATTCTTCGCGACGTGCTGTCGAGCACGCATTATTACGGCACGACAAGGATAGAAAAGACTCTGCCCGGCCTGACCTATGAAGACGTGCTCCCCACCATTCCCGGATTTGTCGCCAATCATTTTCGCGGAAGCCGCGCGACGAGCACGCAGTATTTGATCGATGGCTTGCCTGCGAACGGGAGCTACACACGTGAAATGGCTTTCTCCGTTGCCAAAAGCGCGATTGCGGAAATGGTCGTACAAACTGGCGGCTTCAGCGCGGAATACGGCAATGCCACTTCCGCGGTGACGAATATTATCACCAAAGAAGGCCGCAACGACTTGGGCTTCACCGTAAAAGTGGCGAGCGACATTGGCTCCGGCAAAGATCTGATTGCCGACAATGCACGACGCGCGGAGTTTGCATTGGGCGGGCCGCTGACGTTTGGCTTCGGCGGGCCGATGTTCGACGCCAATTACATGATCGCCGGCTCGGCCCACCTGACGAACACTCCTTTCCACAATGAACTGCGGCAATATTTTCCCGCCCCGGTTTTCTTTAACTATGATCTCAATACCAAAATCATGATGCGCGTCACGAAAAATATTTTCGTGCGTTGGCAGGGCTTGTTTTCGCAATGGGATTGGCGGCGTTATGAGGCTTTGTGGGCGGAGCGCAACTCGGCGCTGCCCAAGCGCAGCAACAGCAATCGGCGCATGAGTCTTTCCATCACGCACACGGTCAGCCCGAAGATGTATTACAAGGCCGAATTGAGCGCGCTGGATTTGAGCCGAACCGTGCGCGGCGCAATCGCCGATGACGCGGCGAACAACTATACTTTTTCGGCGGATCAATCACTGGCGCAAGTGTGGCCGGGCGCGCTGCAACCGTGGCTCGAAAATACGCATGAGCGCCAATGGACGGCGAGCTTGAATTTGGTGCGCCAGCTTCACCCCGCGCATCAGCTTAAGCTGGGCTTGGAGGCAAACGTGTGGTCGTTAGCAACTGCCGGCGCGCGTTATCAAGTTTGGCCGAAGGGCAACGAGGGCGAGCTGGTCTATGATCGCAGTAATGATCAATATCATCGCCGGCCATTTACCATTGCTGCTTATGGTCATCATAAAATCGAATTGAACGATTTTCTGGCAACCCTGGGAATGCGCTACGAAGCGTTTTCGCCGAACACCGCTCCCGTGCCGCTCGCACCGCGTTTAGCGGAAGCACAAAACGATTCCATCTTCACACCCACTGCGACGATTCTGCATCACACTTTGGCGCCGCGGCTGGGCTTGGCTATTCCGATTGGCGAAGTGGAGCATCTGTCTTTCAATTACGGCTGGTTTTATGAACTGCCGTCGTTTTATTATTTGTATCTCAATGCGGATAATGAACGCTCCGCATTTTGGCCGCTGCTCGGTAATCCGGAATTGCAGCCGGTGCGCGCTCGCGCATGGGAAGTTACGTATCGGCGCGCATGGTCCGATCAGATGGTTTTCTCGCTCACGGGTTTTTGGCGGAAGTATGCCAATCTCATCGGAACGCTTTCTTACCCCGCGCCTGCTTCATCTGAAAAATTGGCGACGCCTGCTTCCCGGCAATTTTTCCGTTATGAGAATAATGTATCATCCAGCATGAGCGGATTAGAAGCGGCCTATCAGCGCGAAATGGGCCCGAACCTGACGGTGGCTCTGAGCTATACCTATTTGGAAAGCTTCGGCACGGCTTCTTGGCCGGAAAGCGATTTCTTGCGCATCAGCCGGGAAGAGCCGGGCGCGGATACGAATCTCGGCGAGCCGCTGGCTTGGGATCAACGCCATACCTTTACTTTGAACCTTGCTTATCACCACGGCAAAGGTTATGCGATCACCTTGTTCTCAAAACTGTACGGTCCGGCGCAAAGCCATGAATGGCTGACGAACCGAACCACGGAGTTGGGCTGGCGTAATTTTCTCGATACCAGAATCACGTTACCCCTTTCGCTTTTTGGTTTGAAATTAGAACCCTTCTTGGAAGTACGCAATCTGCTTGATATCAAATACGCCAATCCTGAACCGGGGGGCCTCGATTTTAGCCAACCAAGCTTGCGCTTTGAAGAATTTTATGGCCGGCGCGCGTGGGTGGGATTTAGCTTAAAGTAAAACCTCCTTCGGTAAACGTACACCTCCTTACTCTTTTCGTCCGGAAAATCGCCTTGACAATCCAGGGTGCGTGACCTATATTTGCGCCCGTTATTCGAAATCAAAATGGACAGGCGGCGAGCGGTGCGGCTCTGTCCATATTTTTTGCCTATTTTTTGAATTAAGACTATGGAAGAATCAAACAGGAAGCAGAACGAAAGCACAGGACGTTCTCAAAAGATTACCAAACGCTCCGAAGATTATTCGAAGTGGTATGGTGACGTGATCGCCGCGGCCGAACTTGCGGATTACGCGCCGGTCAAAGGCTGCATGGTTATTCGCCCGAACGGCTATGCGATTTGGGAGAAGATTCAAGCCGGGCTGGACGGCATGTTCAAAGCGACCGGCCACGTCAATGCCTATTTCCCCTTGTTCATTCCGGAAAGCTTTATGCGCAAAGAAGCGGAGCATGTGGAAGGCTTCGCGCCGGAATGCGCCGTAGTCACGCATGGCGGCGGCAAAAAACTCGAAGAGCCGCTCGTGATACGCCCGACTTCCGAGACCATCATTTGGTCGATGTATCGCAACTGGATTCAATCCTACCGCGATCTGCCTATTTTGATCAATCAATGGGCGAATGTAGTGCGGTGGGAAATGCGCACGCGTTTGTTTCTGCGCACGACTGAGTTTCTTTGGCAAGAAGGACATACCGCGCACGCCACGTTTCAAGAAGCCGAACAAGAAACGCGGCAAATGCTCGAAGTCTATCGCACCTTTGCCGAAGAATACATGGCCATCCCCGTGATTCCCGGTAGAAAAACGGAGAAGGAAAAATTTGCGGGCGCGCAGCACACATACTGCATCGAAGCCATGATGCAAGATCGCAAAGCCTTGCAGGCCGGCACCTCGCATCACCTCGGCCAGAACTTTGCGAAGGCGTTTGACGTGCGCTATCTCAACGAGCAGGGCAAACTCGAATATGTTTGGGCCACGAGTTGGGGCGTTTCGACGCGCCTCGTGGGTGCGTTGATCATGACGCATAGCGATGACAACGGCCTCGTCATTCCGCCCAAGCTCGCGCCGATTTCCGTTGTGCTCGTGCCGATTTGGAAAGGCGAAGACGAGAAAGCGCTCGTGCTCGAACGCGCGCATCAAATTATAGCGGAATGGCAGGGCAAGCTCTCGTTCAAATTGGATGATCGCGACAATTATCGTCCGGGCTGGAAATTCAACGAATGGGAAAAGCGCGGCGTGCCGTTGCGCGTCGAGCTTGGACCGAAGGACGTGCAGAGCGGCAATGTCGTGGTGGTGCGCCGCGATACGGCCGAGAAAAAAGTTTTGCCGCAAACAAATTTATTAGCGGAATTAAGCCGCACGCTGGATGACATACAAGTCAATCTTTATCGCCGCGCGTTGCAATTCCGCGAGCAGAACACGAAAGTGATCGACGACTACGAGCAATTCAAAAAGGAAGTCGAGGAGCCAGGAGGGTTTTTCTGGGCACATTGGTGCGGCGAACGGGCCGCGGAAGATCGTTTGCAAGAAGAAACCAAAGCGACGATTCGCTGCATCCCGTTGGAAGGCCAACAAGAATCCGGCAAGTGCATGCTGACCGGCAAGCCTTCAACACAGCGCGTGCTCATTGCCAAAGCGTATTAACTTAAATCTTTGCGCAGAATTCAAACCTGCGCAAGGCTAGCTCCCAACCCTTTCATGGAGGAAATGTGAAACGTTCACTATTTGTGACTGTAATGATGACGATCCTATGCGGTTTTTTTTGGATTTTGTTTTTAGCGGCTACGCAGCAAACGCCCGATGTCGATACCAATGCTACGCACCGAACAGAGCGAGCCGAAGCCACGGTCACAGCGCGATATTGATTACGGTTGTTCCGCGCGGCAACAACCTTGTGGCGGCAAACTATTCGCGCAAACTTTTGCGGCGCGAACAGGTCTTTGATATTACCCCCAGCGCTTCTCTCACGATTGCCTCCTGAACCCTTGCGAAGGTTTAGAGCCTTCGCAAGGTGAGTGCGACGAATTTTGTTATCGTCATATTTCAAAAAAAAATTAAACGCTCTCGGCGAAATCGCGTTCTGCCGGTACAAAATTGTAGTATTTGTCGCGGTCATTTGTGCCTTCGCGCGGCGAGTTTCGTCGGGCGCAATGACCGTTTTCTTTTGGTAGACCAGCCAGGGTCGGCGGGTCATGGCATTTTAGGGACGTTCAACTCGTATTTTTTTCGGTACCCGAGCCGTGAGTGAAAAAAGATCGAACACCTGGCAAAGAAAGCCCAACCCTCGTCCGGCTCTTGCAGCGGACCAATTATCTTCCGATGTGAATGTGGAAAGTTCCGACACTCTAAATCTTCCTCCTTTTCGCGCGGGCTATGTTGCGATTATCGGACAGCCCAACGTAGGCAAATCGACGTTGCTCAACGCCCTCTTGCAGTATAAACTCTCTATCGTTTCGCCGAAACCGCAAACCACTCGCCGCCAAATTCTCGGCATCGTCAATCGTCCGGCCAGCCAAATGATTTTCTTTGATACACCGGGCATTCTGGAGCCGAGCTATCGGCTGCAACACGCGTTCGTGCGCGTCGCGCATACCGCGATGAAGCAGGCCGATGTGCAACTGTTTCTGCTCGAGCCGGAGTCTTCGGCGCGCGCCATGGACAACGAAATTCTGCAGCGCTTGGCCGATACCAATCGCCCCATCGTCGTGGCGATCAACAAAGTCGATAAATTTGAAAAAGGCATTCTGCTGCCCTTGATCGACCATCTCAAAGACAAAGCCGGCGTCAAAGAAATCGTGCCCATCTCGGCTTTGCACGGAGAAGGTGTGGAAGTGTTAGCCCAGATTTTGGAAAAATATCTTCCCGCGCATGAGCGTTTCTATCCCGAAGACCAAATCACGGATCATCCGGAAAGGTTTTTGGCCGCGGAAATCGTGCGCGAGAAAGTATTCCTCCGCTATGGCGAAGAGATTCCATACTCGACCAGCGTGCGCGTGGAGGAGTTTATCGAGCGTCCAGGCCACAAAGACTACGTGCGCGCCGTGATTTATGTCGAACGCGAATCACAAAAAGGCATATTGATTGGCAAGGGCGGGTCGGCCTTAAAACAGGTGGGCAAAATGGCGCGCGAAGAATTGGAAGTGTTGATTGAGCGGCCGGTTTACTTGGAACTGTTCGTCACCGTCAAAGAGAAATGGCGCGATCGTGAAAACGAATTGCGCAACCTCGGCTATCTGTGAGCCAAATGTTTGGGCGGAATAATTTTTCGGCAGCACCTTTTGAAAGGACCTTGCCGAAAAATTATTCGCCTCCCCCTCTTCCATGTGAGTGCTTATGAGAAATTGGAAACGGCCTTCTTTCAGCAATCTCATGCTCGGCGTGATTATCATACTACTGATGCTGGCCTTCCATTTTCAAGACCAACTCGCGCAATGGCTCGTGCGGCTTTCCATGAGCGCGCTCTTTTGCGTCGTGATCTACCTGCGCGAGCATACGAGCACCGACCGTTGGCTCACCATCGGTATTATCGTGGGCGGCACGTTACTTTCTCTTCTCTTAATCAAATAAAAGTCTTGCCGTTGGAGGCTTGATACTTGATGCTGTTTTTTTCGCTTGAGCCCAAAGCAGGGATCCGGCGGCAAGGATCAAGTATGTTTCATCCACGCTCTTCTTTTCTTTTTCCTCGTAATAAAAACCACCCCCAGCTTCCCAACAAAAACGCCAGCACGCTTTGCAAGCCCACGAAAGCGATCACCTTCACCCAACTGAATTGGTGATGAACAAAGCGCACCAACCAGCCCGCGGCTTCATCTAAAAAAGCACAGGTGAATGCCGCAACGATGAACGCCACTTTCAGTCGTTGCGTGAACGGCGCGAAGATCAATAAGTGCGTTAAGAGCAAAACCACCATAGCCATCATCGGCAAATGCATATGCGTCACTTCGACCATGGTTTGATAAGTGCGCGGCATGCGATACGTTGCTTCATCGCCCAGATAATATTTTTGCACCGAATCCGGCGTCAAATCCATCTTCTCAAAATAGAGCGCGAAATTGGTGAGCCAAAAACCGAGCAGCAATATCGCGGTCAACAACAGCGTGAGTCGCATGAGCGGATGATTTTGAAAAGCGCCGGTTTGCAGGTATTTCATTTCGAATAACTCTCTTGCATAAGTTCGTAGTGACGCCTTTAGGCGTTACTGCCAATTAACAAAAAATCCAGAGGTGTTCGTAGGAATGCCTTCGGGCATTTGAAGTGAATAAGAATCGGACGCCTGAAGGCGTCACTACGAACGTTCATTATTGCCGAAAGCGACGGCGAAACTCGCCAGATTCATCTATAAAAGCAAGCGGCTTTTACTTGAACACGACAAGCTCGTAAATTGTGCGCATTTGGCGGTGATTGTCGGTAACTAAATGTTCATGAAGCCTAACATGCGCAAGACACGAATGCGTTTAAAAAATAGCACCGCCCAAGAGGAGCCGGCTCATGCCGCAATCCCTCCTCGCTGAAGACGATTTGCCCGCGGAAGAAACCACGCGCGCCATTAAAATTATCACGGTCGGCGGCGGCAAAGGCGGCATCGGCAAAACCTTGGTCAGCTCGAGCCTCGCGATTGCGCTCGCCGAAGCCGGCACGCGCGTGGTGTTGGTCGATGCGGATTTGGGCGGCGCGAATGTTCACACGGTGATGGGCATTCCCACGCCGGAGAAGACGCTGCACGATTTCATCAGCCGCAAAGTTAAAGCGCTGGCGGACGTTATTATTCCCGCGCCGATTCACGGCCTGCAACTCATTTGCGGCGCGGCCGGCAGCATCGGCATGGCGAATATGGAATATGCCGACAAGCTCAAGCTCATTCGCCATTTTCGGCGCTTGCTCGCGGAGTTTGTTATCGTCGATATCGGCGCGGGCATGTCGCTCAATGAAGTGGATTTGTTCAACGCCGGGGATATTCAAATCGTGGTCGCCAATCCCGAACCGACTTCCATTCAAGAATGCTACAACTTCATCAAGGTCGCGGTGTTTCGCCGCTTACGGCGTGAGTTTGCCGACGCCAAAGAAATTCTGGAAGTGCTCGATCGCTCCAAAGATCCTTCGCACGTGCATGACCGGCGCTTGCTCACGGAAATCGGCGCACAGATCAAGGCGGTCAATCTTCGCGCCGGTGTGCGTTTTTTTCGCATCATCAATTCTTTTTCGCCCAAACTTATTCTGAATCGCGTATACGATTATCGGGAGACGCTCGAAGGCCTCGCGCTGCAAATCGCCACGCAAGATTTGCTGCGCCTGCGGTTGGATTTTTGGGGCTACATGAGTTACGATCCCTACATTGCCAAAGCCGTGCGCGCCATGCGCCCCGGCGAAATTCTCGCGGGCGACCCCGAAAACCGCGAGCGCTTCTTGAACATGGTGCAGCAATATTTGCTCGGACAAAACGTGCATTATCGCTCCGTGGGCACGCGCACGATTTTACCCATCGTTGATCTCCAACCTTCCGAAACCAATCACGGCCGCATCTGTTCGCACGAATGTCCGCTCTGGCAAAACTGCGAGCTGCAAGAAGGCGGCTTGCCCTGCCGCATGCCCGATCACATGTATCGCGAGCGCCTCGGCGGAAATCTGCTGACCGCGGGAAAGTGAATAAAGACGCCCCGCGCTGAATGAACACGCTTCGCATTGTCATTCTGCAAGAACCTTCCCTCGCACTCGATACAAATCTCAAAACTAGTACGCTGTTACGTTAATTTCGTAGCCCTGCCCCCTTGTGGGGCATTGTTGCGCCCGCGAGTTTATTGGCATCGACAGCGCCCCACAAGGGGGCGGGACTACAAAAATTAAGGTAACAGTCTACTAGCCTTGCTGCAAACACGAGGGAAGATTCTTGCAGAATGACATGAGGAGGGTGCGCATCGCAAGGTCGGCAGTTCTCATCATGAAATCCCATTGGCACAATGTCTGCTTAATACCAAAGCAGATAACGCAAAAATGAGCCTTTTAGCCGCGAGTCGCTCAACGCTATTACAAAATGGGATGACAAACTTTGCCGGCGTTACTAAATCGTATGAGAGCAGGGAAGCACGCCGCACAGGAAGTGCACGCACGACCGCTTCACAAGGAAACGGCCTCTTACTTCCGGCAAAGCCACCGGCGAAAAAGGAAATAGGAAGAACTCATTTTTGTTCGATCTCATCATCACTGAAGTTGTGTTTTATTCGAGTAACAGGGTAACGGGGCTGCATGTAGGCAGCCAGGGATTGCGGCGCACGCAGGTGCGCGCACGGTGCTAAGGGATGGCGCCGACTCGAAGACGCGAGTGAAGCTTGACTTCAGCCCGGAGTGCATATGCGTTAAAATTGCTCAGGCAAGAGCACCGGGCCAGGGATGACCCGAACGCGCAGGTATGCGCCGTTGTTGAACTGCATCTTTGCACTGCTTCGGATTTGGCGCGGCTTCCCATGGAAGGAACCGCGCCATTTTTATTTTTTGGGGGATGAAAAGCTCTGTTTGTACCGTAAAAATGAAAAGCCGGTCTCAGTTGGAAATGAGATCGGCTTTTTTCAAAAGAGAGAACGAACCCCAAAGCTAACTTGGATATGACCGACGCAGTAGATTATGTTTCATATGCCTCCGCCCGTTGGTGCCATATGAGCCATATTACTTCATCAACACTGCCTTCCGCATTTTCACTTCCCGCCCCGCATTCAGTTTGATGAAATAGACTCCCGAGCCAAAACTCTCCGCTTGCCACACTACCGTGTGCGAGCCGCGCGATTGCAACTCATTCACCAATGTTGCCACGCGCTGGCCGTGCAGATTGTAAATCTCCAACGCCACGTGGCGCTCTTCGGTTAGAACGTAATTGATCTGCGTCGCGGGATTGAAGGGGTTGGGAAAATTTTCCAGCACCACATAATCGCTCGGCAGCGCGGCGGCAATCT
>CAYNDW010000039.1:2086-17111 GCA_964395375.1 uncultured Cytophagia bacterium | reverse complement strand
ACGTGCTCGCCGCATGAGGGGCATTCGTAATACTCGACGGCGGGCACGGTGTAAGTTTGCCCTTTGAACGTGCGCGTGATTTCCTTACAGACCAGTTTGATCTTTTTGCTGTCGTAGGTGGGGCAGCGTGTAATTTTGAAAGTCATGGCATCACAAAGATTTCGTTGCAAAACATCAACACCCCCCCTGGCCCCCCTCAAGGGGGGAATTTACTGCGCGCTACTCCCGTCTCTACTTCCTCTTCACATAAATCGCGATCGCTGCTATGAACGAAGCGAGCGGCAGGAGCACAATGCTGAAGAGCAGCAGCACGCGCGAGCCGGCGCCGGTGAGGCTGATGCGGCGGTCTTCGGGGTCGCGCGCGCGAATGGAGATCAAGTCTTCTTCTTCCGCGAGCCAGCTCAATGCGTTCATGAACAGGTCGCCGTTCTTTTGAAAATCGAACAAATAATTCGTCGCGAAATCCGCGTCGCCGAACACGACGAGGCGGCTGTCGGCTGCGCCCTCGCCGCTTTGATCATTGCCGAGATTGCTCGAGGCGCTGCGCTTTGCGGCGATGGCAAGCGTTATCGGGCCGCGCGTATCTTGGCCCGCGTCAAATTTCATCTTCTCGCTTTTGCTCAACGCAAGATTCGTCTCCGCCCAACTGTTTGGGCTGGTTTGCGCGAAAGCTGTGGCTTCAATGCCGGTAGGCAGCGGCTTCGGCAGCGTCAACGAACGCGCGTCGGGATAGGCAGTCATGAACTCGCCGAAGTCGCGCGTGATGGCATGCTCCGCGTAATTCATCACCACGGGCATGTTCGCGCCCGCGCCGAGAAGTTGGCCGACGCCGGAAGGATCGAGCACGAGATCATTGCCGGCTATGATGCCATACTCCGAAAGAATTTCGCTGAACGAGGGGCTTTTAGTATCGAGCAGCAAATAGAGCGCGCCGCCGAGTTTCAAATACTTTTTCACCATCGCAATCTCATTCGGCAAGAACGGTGTCTGTGCTCCGGCGATGACGAGCGCGGCGCAATCCACCGGCACGCGACTGCTGTCGAGCAACGCGAGTTTCGCGACGTCATAGTTCTTTTCGAGAATGATCAAACGCGCGGCGTTCATGCCGGTGCGTTCGGAGCCGACAATGTCTTTCTCGCCATGGTGTGTGGTGAAATAGATTTTCTTTTTCTCCCCGCGTGTGACTTTGATAATGGCGTTGGTGAGATCGCCCTCGGTCATGCCGCTCATTTTTTCTTTAACGCCGCGATACGAAATGATCGTGGTGTTGTAACTCGTCACGTTGTACTCGCGCGCGAGGTCCGGCTTGCGGTCGAGGTCGATCAACTCCTGCTTGAATTTGGGCGTGAGCGCCGCATATTCTTTGAGCAAATCGTTATAACGCTGCTCCTGCTCTTGCGGATTGAAAAAATAGGCGACGTTCAAATCCTCTTGCAAGCCTTGCAACACTTTCACGGTTTGCTCGGCGAGGCTGTATTGCCGCGCGGCGGTGGTGTCGAATCGTTTGCTGTGTTTATCCGACAAGAAAACGAGGAAGCCAAGCAGCACCAACACCAGCGCGGTCATGAGCATGGCATTCGCGCTTTGCAATGCGCCGCGTTGCGTGAAGGCGGCGTAAATTTCTTTCGCGTTGAGCGCGAGATAAAGCACTGCGAGCGCGGCGCCCGCGCCGAGCGTCGCGTATTCGAACCACGTCCACGTGGCGCGCAGATAATAGCTGCCGGCGCCAAGCACGAGCAAGAGCAGGCCAAGTGCGCCCCAAAGGGTGCTGAATTTTTTCATCATTGCTTCACCTCCGCATCATAGCCGAATTGCAGCGCCACTTCCGTCACGACGTTTTTCCCAACCAGGCTCTGCTCTGGTGTCGTGAGGCCGAACGCGCGGCCTTTTTCTAGAACGAGTTCAACTTTGCGGCCCAGAACTTTTGCCAACTCGGCGACGGTGACGGGCAAAACAACTTTTACTCTCTTACCTTTAAAACCGCGCCAGCGCGAGGATTCCAACACGACGTAGGTGAGAAAGAGCATGCCGAAAATAAAACAGAAATAGAAAACAAGATGCTTGGTATCCAACACGCCTTTGGCGAAATCATCGAAGTGTTCGAAGGGCGAGAGTTTGGAAAAAAATTTGCCGAGCGCAGATTCACCCGAATTGCCCAACCACGCCGCGAAATAGATTACCAAGTTCGTGGCAAACGTGCCGACAAACGCGATGATTTGATTCTCGGTGAGCGCGCTGAAGAACAAGCCGAGGGCGATAAAACATCCGCCGAGCAAGATCAAACCGAGATAACCAGCGAGCGTGGGATTGAGTTCGGGATTGCCGTAGATGAAGAGCAGGCCGACGAGGATTCCCGTGGCCGCGAGCATGGCGAGATAGAACAACATCGCGGCGAAAAATTTTGCGAGCACGAGTTGGACGTTGGAGAGCGGCGCGGTTTGGAGAAATTCCATTGTGCCATTGCGCTTCTCCTCCGCGAGAAGGCGCATGGTAATCGCGGGTAAAAAAAACATGCCGAGGATTTCAAGATTGGCGAACAGTGGTCGCAGCACTTGCTCATTGACGTTCATCTTGATCGGGCCGTATTGCTGCGCTTGCATCGCGGCCATCATGCTCATGCGCTCGAACCACGAAACGGAGGCATAATATAAGACGCCGACGAACATCAAAAAAAATCCGAGCACGACGTAGGCCAGCGGCGAGACGAAGTAGGACTTGAGTTCACGTTCCAGGAGGGCTAGAAAATTTCGCATGCGCTTCTTTCCTGCTTAATTCAAAAGCGCACGCAAAGACGCAGAGACGCAAAGGGATCGCAAAGCGAAACTTTGCGGGTTCTTCGTGTCTCTGCGTTTTGGCGAGGGTGCTTTTGTTTTTTGTATCGATTTTAATTCACGAAAATTATCCATTCGTCTCCTGCGTCAATTTCAGGAACGCGTCTTCGAGGCTCGAATCTTTCGCGCGCAGTTCAAGCAAGCCCCAGCCGTTTTGCACCACGGCTTGCGCTAGCTCGCGGCGAATGTCGTGGCCCGATTCCGCTTCAATCTCGAAACGATTGACGTTCCCGTTCATCGCGCTTTGATACGCGACGCTTTTGACTCCTGCGACTGTCGCGAGTTTGCCTTGCACTTGTTCTGCCGGGCCTTCGATCTGCAAATAAAGCTGCCGCGCGCCGCGCAGGTGCAACGTGAGGTTTGCAATCGTGTCTTGCGCAACGACAGTGCCCGCGAGATACGCGCGGCGCGGCGCGGCCTCGGTATAAAACGGCCGCGGTCCGATGATGACGGCTTTCTCACAGGTCGCACTGACTTCGGAGAGAATGTGCGTGCTCAAGATGATCGTGTGATTGCCCCCGAGGCTTTTGATCAACTCACGCACTTCGATGATCTGCTCGGGATCCAATCCCACGGTGGGTTCGTCGAGAATCAACACTTCGGGATTGTGCACGAGCGCTTGCGCGAGGCCGACGCGCTGCTTGTAGCCTTTTGAGAGTTTGCGAATCACGGTATCGCGATATTTCGTGGTCGCAGTTTGCTCCAGCACGCGCACGACGCTCTTGTTGCGCTCGCGGCCGGGAACGCCTTTCACTTTCGCGACGAAGTCGAGATACGAGGCGACGGTCATCTCTTGATACAGCGGCGGCTGCTCGGGCAGATAACCGATGCGGCGACGCGCTTCGAGCGATTGCGTGAACACGTCGAAACCGGCCACGCGCGCAAGCCCGCGCGTCATCGGCATATAGCCGGTGAGGATGCGCATGGTCGTGGTTTTGCCCGAACCATTCGGCCCGAGAAAGCCGGTGATCTCGCCCTTCTTGACTTCGAACGTGACGCGCTCGATGACGGGATCGCGACCGTAGGAACGCATCAGGTTTTGCACTTCAATCACAGCGCGAACTCCTTCGTTGCGTTTAATGCAAATAAACTTTCGTAGTGAGGCTTTCAGGCATTGCGCGCTAGCGGCAGAGGACGCATGCAGGCATTACTACGAACGCTTTTTATGAACGTTCGTAGTCATGCCTTTTGGCATTGCAAGCTAGCAGCATAAGCCGCCTGAAGGCGTTACTACGAGCACAACTAGCGGCGCAAGCCAAGTTCCGCGATCACGGCGCGATAGCGCGCAATGTCGTTGTTCGCCAAATAGTTCAGCAAACGACGGCGTTGG
The DNA here is from genome assembly GCA_964395375.1 of uncultured Cytophagia bacterium. GTDB lineage: Bacteria > Zhuqueibacterota > Zhuqueibacteria > Zhuqueibacterales > Zhuqueibacteraceae > JABWAN01. The sequence goes on along the minus strand of CAYNDW010000039.1, from coordinate 12,950 downwards.
CCGACCATTTTGAGCAAGCCCATGCGGGAGTGATGATCCTTTTTGTGCATATTAAAATGATCGGTTAGGCCACTGATGCGCTCGGTCAACAACGCGATTTGCGTTTCAGCTTTCCCGGTGTTGGTTGCGCTGCCGCCGAACTTGGTGATCACTTCCGCTTTTTTTGCACTCGTCAAAGCCATGTTGCTCTCCTTCGGAGTTGGTTTGAGTTCGCCTGAGTTCAGGCAAGAGGTAATGATTGGTTTTCTTGTTTTGTCATTCCGCAGGAATCCTTTTCAGCGCTGGGCACGAGGTTCCATCACAAGTTTATCTCTGGCGAATAAAAAGATTCCTACTGAATGACATTCTTTAAAAAGACAACTTTACGCTTCCGCCAACATCTTCAAACTTTCTGCGCGATCAAGCTGCAACTGCGCTTTTAAATCATCAATCGAACTAAACTTTTTCTCGCCGCGCAACCGCGCGCTAAAATGCACTTCGATTCGCTCATCATAAAGGTCCGCCGCAAAATCGAAGAGATGCACTTCGAGCGAGCGGGCTTGGCCGTTGAAAGTCGGGCGCGTGCCGAGGTTCATCATGCCGTTGTAAAACGCTTCGCGCCATTTCACGCGCACGGCATAAACGCCGTTTGCCGGAATCAACTTGTGCGCATGCACGGGTTCGAGATTCGCGGTCGGCACGCCAATCGTTTTTCCTCTTCCCTCTCCGCGCACAACCTTGCCGGTGAAACGATACGTGCTGCCAAGCCAGGCATTGGCCTTTTCAAGCTCGCCGGATAACAAGGCCTGGCGAATACGCGTGCTGCTCACGACTGTGCCGTCACATTCAAACGGCGGCAAATCGGAAACCTCGAAATTCAACTCCCGCCCCAAACTCGTCAGCGTGGCAACGTCGCCTTCGCGATTCTTGCCGAAGCTGTGATCGTGGCCGATGATGATGGCTTGCATACCGATGGTCGCGTGCAAAATCTCCCGCACGAATTTCTCTGAGGGCGTTTGCGAAAATTCTTTCGTGAACGGAATTGCGATGATGCGATCAACGCCGGTGCTTTGCAATAACTCCAACTTCTCAGCCAGTGTGCTTAATATTTGAATCGGCGTTTGCGTATTGCGCTGCACCACGAGTTGCGGATGCGGCTCGAACGTTACGACGGTCGTGCTCACCTCGCGCTGGTGTGCCTCCTGTTGCAGTTCTTCTAAAATTATACGATGCCCGCAATGTAGGCCGTCGAAAGAGCCGACGGTAAGCACGCTCGCGGGATCACGCACCACTTCGGTGAGGCTGAGAAAAACTTGCGGCATGCTCAGTCCGTCAATCCTGCGATAAATTGCGGCACGCTTAAACTTTGTGCAACGCGATACGAGCCGATGCGCGTGCGCCGCAAGGTTTTTAGAAACGCACCGCAGCCTAAGTCTTTGCCGAGATCGCGCGCGAGGGCGCGAATATATGTGCCGCGCGAACACACGACGCGCAGCGACACTTCCGGCAGATTCAAATGCAGCAATTCGATTTGATAAATCTTCACTGGCCGCGGCTCGACCTCGATGCTTTCTCCCGCGCGCGCCATGTCGTAAAGCCGGCGGCCCTCTTTTTTGAGCGCGGAAAACATCGGCGGGACTTGCATGATGTCGCCGAGGTATTTTTGCAGCGCGCCTTCGATTTGTTCGCGGCTCAAGCTCGGCACTTCGCGTTGCGCCGTGATCTTGCCCGTGCCATCGTGCGAGTCGGTATCCACGCCGAGCACGAACGTGCCTTCATATTCTTTTTCTAGCGTCATCAAGCTTTCGACTTGTTTCGTGGCGCTCGCGAAGCAGATAAGCAGCACGCCGGTGGCGAAAGGATCGAGCGTGCCTGCATGCCCGACTTTTTTGACTCGACTCGCGCCGCGCAGCTTGTTGACCACGTCGAAGGAAGTCCAGCCTTCGGGCTTGTCGAGATTGTAGATCGCGCCTTGCGCGAGCGCGGCGCGGGAGATTGTGAGTGTTCCACCATCACTGATTCCCCCCTTGAGGGGGGTTAGGGGGGTGTTATTTGATACGCCACTCACTTGCTGATTGATCATGATGCTTCAACACAAATTCAAAAAGCCAAAGTTCAACCACCGCCAAGCTGTGGTTGAGCGGTTATTTCTTTTCTTCATCACCGACACCCCCCTGGCCCCCCTCAAGGGGGGAATTTTCGGGGGAATTTTGCGGCAGCACTTGCTTCAAGAGTTGATTGATGCGGTCGGCATAGTCCACCGTCTCATCATAAAAAAAATCCAAGTTAGGCGCGAAGCGCAGCGCAATGCGCTTGCCCATCTCCGAGCGGATGAAACCCGTGGCGCGACGTAAGCCTGCAAGCGCTTTCTCGCGGTCGCCGGCATTGCCGAACAGGCTAAAATAGACTTTTGCATGTCTGATATCGTCGGTGACAACAACGCGGGAGATCGTAACTCGGCCCACGGCAGGGTCTTTGAGTTGCGTGGCAAGAATTTCACTGAGGACTTCACGCAGCAACGAGGCGACTCGTGTTGCGCGTTTCACGGACATGGGATCCCTTGGGCCGCGAAAATAACAGCGCTCGGCCGGTTAGTAGATTTCGATTTGATGTTGGAGGACTTCGAGTCGATCTTCTTGATACAAAAATTCCAAAATGCGGTTGTAGGTTTGATCAATCAGCTTTTGCTCATTGGTCACCGTCGCAAGGCCCAGCAGCGCGCGTTGCCACAATTCATTGTGCCCGACTTCCGCAATCGACACGTTGAATTTGTTTTGAATTTTGGTTTTCACACTGCTCAACACAAAGCGCTTATCTTTGAGCGAAGCGCTGTCATGCAAGAGCAGTTCGACCTGGCAAACGCCGACGAACATTTTTTTCAGCAAAGAAAAAAGGAAATCCCGGATCAAACGCTTTGAGGGCAAAATGTTTTGCGCAATCGCTTTTGCTTATGCCGAAGCCGCGGCGAGTGTGCGTTTGGTTTTGATCACTTGGAACGATTCGATCACGTCGCCGACGTGAACATCATCATAGCCCGCAAGGCCGACGCCGCATTCGAAACCGGAGGCCACTTCGCGCGCGTCATCTTTGAATCGCTTGAGCGAAGTGATTTTGCCTTCGTGAATGAGCTTATCGTTGCGATACAACCGAATGTTATCGTTGCGATTGATCTTGCCGGATTGCACGTAACAGCCGGCGATGGTGCCGACCTTGGGAATTTTGAACGTTTCGCGCACGTTGACGGAACTGGTGACTTGCTCGGAAAGCTCCGGCTCCAGCATGCCCTCCAACGCGGCTTTCACGTCATTGACGGCATCATAAATGATTTTATAGAGGCGAATATCCACGCTTTCATGTTCGGCGATCTCGCGCGCTTGTTGCGTTGCGCGCACGTGGAAGCCAAACACCACCGCGTCGGAAGCCGCGGCGAGCAGCACGTCGGATTCGGAAATGCCGCCCACGCCTTTGTGAATAACCTTCACGGCGACTTCATTCGTCGAGAGTTTCAACAAAGAATCGCTCAACGCTTCCACCGAGCCGTCCATGTCGCCCTTGACGATCATGTGCAGTTCTTTAACCGCGCCTTCTTTTACCTGCTTGGAAAGCTGATCAAGCGTCATGTGCTTGACCTTGCGGAAATCTTGCGCGCGTTTAAGCTGCTGGCGTTTCAACCCGACCTCTTTGGCTTCCTGCTCCGTGGTCATGACGGTCAAAAGATCGCCCGCGCTTGGCACGCCGGAAAATCCGACGACGCGCACGGGACGAGAAGGCGGAGCCTCATGCATGCGGCGGCCGTTTTCATCATACATCGCGCGCACTTTGCCGTGCATGTGGCCTGCGACGAAAGGATCGCCAATGCGCAGCGTGCCGGTTTGCACCAGCACCGTCGCCACCGGGCCTTTGCCCTTGTCTAATTCCGCTTCCACGACGATGCCGCGCCCGCGCCGCTCGGGGTTGGCTTTAAGATCGAGCAAATCCGCTTCGAGCAAAACCAACTCCAGCAGATGCTCGATGCCGGTGCCCTTCTTCGCAGAGATTTCCGCGGATTGTACTTTGCCGCCCCAGCTTTCAACCAGAACGCCGTGTTGCGCGAGCTGTTGTTTGATCGAATCGGGATTCGCCGACCCTTTATCAATTTTGTTTATCGCAACAACCATGGGCACGCTTGCCGCGCGCGCATGGCTCACGGCTTCGAGCGTTTGTTGCTGCACGCCGTCATCGGCCGCAACCACCAGAATAACGATGTCCGTGGCCTTTGCGCCGCGCGCGCGCATGGCGGTAAAAGCCTCGTGTCCGGGCGTGTCCAGAAACGTGATCGCGCGACCGTTGAAGCCGACTTCATAAGCGCCGATATGCTGCGTGATGCCGCCGGATTCGCCCGCGGTGATGTTGCTCTTGCGCAGAAAATCCAGCAGCGAAGTTTTGCCATGATCCACATGCCCCATGATCGTGACCACCGGCGGCCGGGAGCGCAATTGCATCGTTTCCTCGACGGCGTCATCATTCGCACTTTCTTCCGTGCCGTATTCACGCACGATTTCCGCGTCATAACCAAATTCATCGGCCAAGGTGATGATGGTCTCGCCGTCCAAGCGTTGGTTGATGGAGATGATCATGCCGAGGCTCAAGCATTTGCGAATGACTTCGCTGGGATCGACGTGTAGGTACTTCGAAAGATCGGACGCGGAAATAAACTCCGGCACGCTGATGCGGCTCTCATCTTCCACTTCCGCTTCGCCTGACTCGCCGCGCTCTCTGCGCCGCTTGGGCCGCGGCTTGCCGACACTTTCCATAGCCGCCAATGTTTGGCGAATGGATTCTTCAATTTCCTCTTCGCTAATCTTTTTCTTGCGCTTCTTGGGTTTTTTAACGCCAGTGCGTTTGCTGGCATCGGCGGCGTCGAGGTGGCGAATTTTTTCTTTCGGAAATTCTTCCTCGCGATCTTCGGGGGTGACGCCTAAGTCTTCAAGAACGCTCGGATCGGGCGTGACGGACTTTTTCTTTCTGCGGCGACGCTTCTTTTTCTTTTTATCCGCAGCGTCTTCACCCTTCGGCTCGGTCTTAGGCTTTTCCGAAGTGACAACCTTGACTTCATGTTCTGAGACGTTCGGAATGGGAAGCTTGGAGTGCAAATCTTCCTGAGTGATAAGTGACACTACGCGTTCATGCAGGGTGGGGACATGTCTGGCATCGAGCGGCGCTTCGCTCGCCGCGCGCGCAACCGGCTCAGCGCCTTTCGCCACAACAGGCTCGAGCTTGGCGTCATGCGGTTTAACGCTTTCGTGCGGATGCTGAAGATTCGCAACTTCTTCGGGAGCATGCTTGCTGGTGCGAGAGGTTCGCGTCGCGGTCGTGCCCCGGGGCTCGGATTTCCGCCCACCCACATGCGTACGCGACTCCATCAAATTCGTCGTGACGCGCAAACGCTCGTCATATTGTTGCCGCGCGCGTGCCTTCTCCTTTTCCTCTTCGAGTTTCTTATCGCGAATATGCCGGCGAAATTCTTGATCCGCGCTCCGGGTTATGACCGGTTCTTTCGTGAACCGCTTCACGGCGAGTTCATAGATCTCATCGGGCACCGCGGTCATTGGGCTATGCACTTCAAACGCGTGTTCCGCCAAAAAACCGGTGAGCGCTTCCGTCGAAATATTAAACTCTTTCGCGACTTGATGAACTCTTTTTTTCGTGGTGGTGGTCAATCCCTTACCCTATATTTTATAAACCAAACGAGTCTAATCCTAAACGCGGCGTCATTGCGCCTCTTCGTCTTCTACAGCCGTTACGGAAGAAGGCGTTGCAACCGCGACCTCTTCCACCTCTTCGTGATTTTCTTCCCCGGTGCCGTCGTCCAGGCTGGCAGCCTCGTCGTTTTTGGCGACTTCTTCGGAGCGGCCGTCATGCTCCTCCCGTGCTTGCACCAGCGCCCAAATTTTTTCCGCGGTCTTTTCGCCAATGCCCTTCACTTCCATCAAGCCCTGTTCGCCGATTTTCATCAAATCGCGCACCGAATGAATATTTGCCTCGCGCAATTTGCTGATCATGGATTGGCTCACCCCTTCGACGTACTCCAACGGAATTTCTTTGCCGCGTTCCTCCTCGATGGTTTTGCGATACTCGGATTCTTTCATAATCTCAATTTCGCAGCCCGTCAACCGGCTGGTCAGGCGGCGATTTTGCCCGCCGCGTCCGATCGCGAGCGAAACTTGATCGTCCGGAAGAACGGCAATCGCCCGATTGTCGTCTTCCAATAACACGCGCACCGGCTTAGAAGGACTAAGCGCGCGGGTGATAAAAACTTCTTTATCGGAACTCCACGGGATCACGTCGACTTTTTCGTTGTTCAATTCCTTGCTTACGGATTGAATGCGAATGCCCTTCATGCCCACGCACGCGCCCACGGCGTCGATGCGCTTATCATTAGAGTAGACCGCAATCTTCGAACGTTCGCCGGGCTGGCGCACCACGCCCTTAATCTCAATAATGCCGTCGTAAATTTCCGGCACTTCCAATTCGAAGAGGCGGACGAGAAATTGCGGATCGCTGCGCGAAATAATAATCTCCGGGCCGCGGCTGGTGCGGCGCACTTCTTTAATAATGCCGCGCACGTGATCGCCGCGCCGATAGCGCTCCGAATCGATTTGCTCTTTCTTGGGAAGCATCACTTCCGTGCGATCGACCGTCATAAAAAGATCGCCGCGACTGATTTGTCGCACGTCGCCCATGACGATCTCACCCAAGCGCGTTTCAAACTCGTCGGAGATCACGCGCTTCTCTTCGTCCTTGATGCGTTGATTGAGATTTTGTTTGGCCGAGATAATCAACCGGCGGCCAAACATCGTCGGATCAAGAATCTCTAAAAACTCGTCGCCGATTTCCAAATCCGGCTCGATTTTCTTGGCCGCGCCAACCTCAACCTCGCGCACCGGATCATTCACCTGCTCGACAATAAGCCGGGTTTGATGAATCTCAATCTCGCCCTTATCCAAATGCACAAAGACGTCGAAGTTGTCTGCTGTGCCGTACTTCTTCTTGATCATGCCGATCACGGTGGATTGCACGATCTCGCTCAATTGCGATTTGTCGATATTCTTCTCTTTGACAATTTGCGAGAAGGCTTCAGCAATTTCGCTTTTCATAATTTCCCAAGTTCCTTTTGGCTACCACTTTAGTTTGAGTTTGCCGAATTCGAGATTTGCAAAAGCAATCGTTTGGTGATTTACCTCACCGGCAAGCTCGATTTCGGTTTCGGATACGGCATGAATCATTCCTTCGATCTCCATGACCGCATCGGCTTGTCGATATCGAATGCGAACTGCACGTCCGAAATTGCGTTGAAAGTCGCGCAAAGTGCGCAGCGGGCGATCCACACCGGGGGACGAGACTTCGAGGCGATAGCGGGACGAGATGACGTCTTTCGTATCTAACTCATCCGCAAGAGCGCGGCTCAGGGCAGCGCACGTATCAATGAGCACGCCGCCATTCACGTCTACGATCACGCGTAACAACAAATGCGACTTACCACCTTTTAGCTCAAGGTCGATCAATTCCACCGCAAACCGTTCAACCACCGGCGCGATGACTGCCAACAATTCTTCCCGTAATTTTTCCATTGCGTCTCAGTTTCAGTTCGGAACACCCCTACAACAAAAAAGTGGGTCTTTTGAACCCACTTTCTTGCAAACAAGATAAGGCACGTTGCCAAAAATAGCAAGCATTTTTTCCGGGCTAAGACTTTAATTCCGCTTGTAGCAGCTTGGCTTCTTCCACAAATTTCGATTTGGGATATTTTTCCACTAATTCCGTGAGTGCTTTCAGCGCGGCCTCACTTTTTTGCGCGAAGCGATAACACCGAGCCGCGTCCATCAGCAATTGCGGCGCGCGATAACTATCCGAAAATTTCTTTGCCGCTTGTTCGTAAAGCTCCGCGGCCTTCGCGAAATCGCCGCGTTCGTCGAACGTTGCCGCGATTCCTGCCGCAGCCGCGGCGCTCAAAATCGGGTCGTCGTCGTAGTCATCCAAATACGTGCGGTAATACCGTTCGGCCACGGGATAATCCTTTTTGAACATAAAGGCATTCGCCAAATAGACGGTGCCTACGCACGCGCTCGCCGTGCCGCTATAATCATTGGTCAAGCGCACCAGAGTGTCCACTGCGGCATTATAATTTTGGCTGTCATACAATTGCTTGGCGTTTGCAAACTGCACTGCGGCATGCTGCTCTTGCCCGGATTTATAATTTTTATAAAAAAACACCCCGGCAATGAGGATGATGATCGCGGCCAATCCGCCCAAAACATATTGCTGATACTGGTCGATCCATTCTATCGCTTTGAACCAGAAGGTCACCAGCTTATCTTCCTTCATCTGTTTCTTCTCAACGCGCGTGAATCGTTTCTGAGGCTTTAGCATGCTGCCAACTTCCTTCTTAAATGTTTTTAAATATCCCACTCGCAAATGGGGAGGTGTTCAAAACTCTGCGTGCCCCTAGCAGGAATCGAACCTGCGGCCAAAGGTTTAGGAAACCTCTGCTCTATCCATCTGAGCTATAGGGGCGCTCGAATAATTTAGCAACATTCGCGCGTGGATGCAAGGCTCTTTTCCGGTTTATTCCGCCGCAACATGAAGCAACGAGAGCACCTCATAGCGGCCAAGCTGCCGGCGGCCGCTCAGAAAATCCAACTCGATCAAAAATCCCAAGCCCGCGATTTTGCCGCCGAGTTTCTCGACCAAGCGCACCGCTGCCGCCGCAGTGCCGCCCGTCGCGAGCAGATCATCGATGATCAAAACCTGCTCGCCTGCTTGAATTCCGTCCACGTGCATTTCGAGCGCATCCGTGCCGTATTCCAGTTGATACTCTTCGCGCACCGTCGCCGCCGGCAGCTTCTTCGGCTTGCGCGCGGGCACAAAACCCGCGTTGAGTTTGAGCGCGAGCGGCGCGCCGAAAATGAAGCCGCGCGATTCAATACCCACAACCTTCTGCACCTGCTTCGGCGCAAAATGCGTTGCGAACGTTTCGATCACTTCGCGAAACGGCGCCGGCTCTTTCAACAAAGTCGTGATGTCTTTGAAGCCGATGCCGGGCTTAGGAAAATCTTGGATCGTGCGAATGTATTGCTCGAGAGTTTTGTTCATATTCGTTTTTTAGTTGGGCCAATCGGTGTTAGGTTGTGATTTGAAAATTCCGGAATTGATTGCTGAACGATTCCCAATCCACTTTCACGTCTTTCACCGTGGAAAAGCGCGAGCCTTTTTCCATATCTTTAATGAACAGCCGCAGCTCTTCTTCATCGCCTTCTGCCACGACTTCGACCGTGCCGTCTTCCAAATTTTTCACCCAGCCCGTGAGTAAATGCCGTCTGGCCGAGCGATGCACATAGTAGCGAAAGCCCACGCCTTGCACCATGCCGTTGATGAGAAGATGAACGCCTTTTTTCATATCAATCTGCCTGAGAATATTTTAATCAGAATAAAAAAAGTTAGGGCAGAATAATCTGCCGGCAGAATGACTTGAAATTATTCTGCCGTTAAATCATTCTGCCAAAGCTTTATGGATACATCCGATGCATCAACCGCGCAAACGGAATCGTCTCGCGCACGTGATGCAAGCCGCAAATCCACGACACCGTGCGCTCCACGCCGAGGCCGAAACCCGCATGCGGAACCGAGCCGAAGCGGCGCACGTCAAGGTACCACTGAAAAGCCTCCATCGGCAAATTGTGCTCGCGGATTTTCGCTTCCAGCACTTCGACGTTGTCTTCGCGTTGGCCGCCGCCGATGATTTCGCCGTAACCCTCGGGCGCGAGCACATCGACTCCGAGCGCGCGATCGGGCCGTTCGGGATCGGCTTTCATATAAAATGCTTTCACCGCGGCGGGATAACGATGCACCATCACCGGCTTGTCGAATTTCGAAGTGAGATACGTTTCATCCGCACCGCCGAGATCGCTCTCGGGAACAAAGGGTGGCGCTTCTTTTTCTTTCGCAAAGGCAACAGCTTCCGGCGTAGTAAGAATCGCCGCGGCTTCGTCGTAACTTAAGCGCGGGAACGGGCGCGTGATGTTTTCGAGCTTGCTCACATCGCGCTCCAAAATCTTCAACTCTTCGCGGCGCGTGGTCAACACGTTTTGCACGATGAACTCAATGAACTCTTCGGCGAGCTGCATGTCGCCTTCGAGGTCCATGAATGCAACTTCAGGTTCGACCATCCAAAACTCGGTGAGATGTCGCCGCGTCTTCGATTTCTCCGCGCGAAACGTGGGGCCGAAGCAGTACACTTTGCCGAAAGCGAGCGCTGCCGGCTCCATATAAAGCTGGCCGCTTTGCGTCAAATAAGCCTTCTCGCCGAAGTAATCGGTTTCGAACAAAGTGCTCGTGCCTTCACAAGCCGCCGGCGTGAAGATCGGCGCGTCGATGAGCGTGAAGCCGCGCGAGTCGAAGAAATCGCGAATGCTTTTGATGATCGCATGCCGCACGCGCAGAATCGCATGCTGCCGCGAAGAGCGCAGCCACAGATGGCGATGATCCATCAAAAACGTTTCGCCGTGCTCCTTCGGCGTGATGGGATAATCCTTCGCGATATGCACGATCTCGATGTTGCTCACCGTCAATTCATACCCGCCGGACGCGCGTTTGTCTTCGCGCACCGTGCCCGTAGCCACGAACGAAGACTCTTGCGTAAGCTGTCCGCAGCGCGCAAAGATTTCTTCGCCCACGTCTTTCAATGAAACCACGCATTGCATAATGCCGGTGCCATCGCGCATGAGCAGGAACCACAGCTTGCCGCTGCTGCGCGCGTTATAAAGCCAGCCATAGAGCTTCGCTTCTTTGCCAACGTGCTGGCCGATCGTGGCAATGTATGTTTTCTCGCGATTGATCAGAGAGGGAA
>CAYNDW010000039.1:677-1986 GCA_964395375.1 uncultured Cytophagia bacterium | reverse complement strand
ACGTGCTGGCCGATCGTGGCAATGTATGTTTTCTCGCGATTGATCAGAGAGGGAATCATGATTACTCCGTTTTGTATAAAGATCGTCCGTGATCAGAAATTTGCATTTTCAAACTACATTTCAAAACAACATGAGCTGGATGAGCCAAAAATAAAACAACTCCACCGGATAAAAGCTGCCAACGGATTTTGTCTTGCTAACAGTTGGCAGCTTTTATCCGTTGGGGGGAAATCTTTTCTGCATCGAATCCATCATCCAAACTTCTCCATCTTCGCTTCGCGGCTCATCAAATCATTCACCGCCTGTTTGGGATTTTTGTGCTCGAACAACATGCGATGAACTTCTTGCGTGATCGGCATGTCGAGGCCGAGCTTTTGCGTCATCGCATACACCGCTTGCGTGGTGCGCACGCCTTCGGCGACCATGTGCATGCCCGCGAGCACCTCTTCCAACTTCTTGCCGCGACCGATTTGCTCGCCGACCGTGCGATTGCGGCTCTTTTTGCTCATGCAGGTCAACACCAAATCGCCCATGCCCGAAAGCCCCGCGAAGGTGATGGCCTCCGCACTGAGTCGCACACCAAGCCGCGTCATTTCCACGAGGCCCCGATTGATCAACGCGGCGATGGTGTTGTCGCCAAAGCCCGCGCCGTCGCTGATGCCCGCAGCGAGCGCGATGATGTTCTTCAGCGCGCCGCCCAACTCAACTCCCGCGATGTCGCGATGCGTATAAACGCGGAGGTAGCTGTTCATGAACAATGCTTGCACGCGCTGCGCAGCTTGCAAATCTTGGCAAGCAGCAACTATTGCGGTCGGCGTTTGCTGCGCGACTTCCATTGCCAAGCTCGGCCCCGAGAGCGCGACGATGGGATGCTCGGTTTTAATCACATCCGCAATCACCTCGCTCATGCGCAGATCAGTGCCGGGTTCGATGCCTTTCACAGAACTAATGATGATGCAATTCTTTTCGAGCAATTGCAGCGTGCTCAAAACCGTGCGCAAGCTATGCGAAGGCGCGGCGATCAAAACAAACTCGGCGTGAGCCGCTGCGTCGTTCACGTCGCTCGTGAACGACATGTTTGCCGGAAGAGAAACGCCGGGTAAATATTCATCATTCGAACGGCGCGCGGCGAGTTGTTCTGCGAGTTCGGCGCGACGGCACCAGAGCGTTACCTCGTGGCCGTTCTCGCACAGCAATTTGGCCAATGCCGTGCCCCAACTGCCTGCACCGATAACGCCGACTCGTGACACAAATGTATACTCCAAAATATTAATTTGCGCCTGACCAATCTTCGATTCTCAAAGACGGT
>CAYNDW010000039.1:0-667 GCA_964395375.1 uncultured Cytophagia bacterium | reverse complement strand
AGACGGTATTTGTGCAAAATCACTTCGGTTGCGTGTAACGAGAGTGGCGTTGCAACTCAGGGCTATCGCGGCAATTTTTAAATCCTGTGTGCCAATTTTGATTTTGCTGGCGCGGAAATATTGAAACTTGATTTCGGCCTGTTCATCAAATTTCAACACAGTAAAACCACAAAGGAAGTCAAAAGTTTTTGATAACCATAGATAAGCTTGCACACGCCCCACAGGCTTATCGGCTCGCCGGATCTGGGCCAATCGACCACGCAACAATTCTTCTGCGCTAACAACCGTGACCGCTAACTGATCGGGAGATAATGTTAGGATGCGTTTTCTCAGCGGTTCATGTCCACGTTGATGCAGGCTGAGATGATCGCTGTCCAAAATATAAGGCGCCATTGTCGTGCTTATTCGATGGTTCTATCCAACTCTTCCCGATAAGCCGCGATCTCAGCTTGTAAATCACCGAAGGTTGGGTCGTCTTTAAACCAACCAAATTTTTCAAGCCAGGGATTACCGGTCTCATGTGGAAGAGGCACTTCAATCTTGACAATTTCCACCTGCTTGGTCAAGTAGTCGAGCAATTTGCTCTTCACGGTTTTAATAACGGCGTCGCGATTTTTTTCTTCCGCATTCACTTCGATGATGGAACCGGTCAAATAACCAATCATGT
>CAYNDW010000038.1:0-17280 GCA_964395375.1 uncultured Cytophagia bacterium | reverse complement strand
GCTTGCACGGCTTGTTTCAACTTACTCGACAACGCGCGATAATGCGCGGCTTCCGCACTGCGTTGAAACGCCTCGGCCAATTCTGCGGCGTAATCGAGATTGTAGACGAGTTGCAAAGTAATCAACGCAGAGTGACCGTCATCTGCGCCCGGCGGAACGCCGTTTTCCCATTCCTCCAACCAATCCGCGAAATTCCACCACGGCATCGGCCCGAGCATGCCGGTGTCATCGATATAACGCTCGTACCATGCAATCACGTTGCGAATACCCGGCAGAAAAGATTGCACGAACACCTCGTCCGCGCGATGCCGCCAATAGTCATGCACCATTGCAATCCAAAACAGCGAGTACGGCGGAATGACTTGCACGACCGCGGAAGGATAACGGCTCGCGGTCAATCCGTCGGGAATGCGCGAATCATCGAATTGCATGATCGCGTTGCGCATCAAACGATCGTCGCCGGAAACATAGAGCGAAACGAGCGCTTGAATGCGCGTATCGCCGACGTATTGCAATTGCTCGTAGTAGGGGCAATCATAATACGTCTCGCCCGCGCAGAGTCGCGCCGTGCGCCAGCCCACGCTCCAAATATTTTGCAGCGCCGGCTCGCTGCTCGTGAACGCGGCTTGCGCAACGAACGGATAGCCGGTGTACTTGCCATAGAAATCGTGCAGCACGAGCGCCTCGTCCGCGGTTTGAATTTCGAGTTGCACGTAGCGATACGTGCGAAACCACAGCGGGCGAAACATTCTACGCGCGCCGCCATCGGGCAGGAACTCATCGTGATAGCCGACAATCTCGCGATAAGCAATGTCGTCGCGATGACCTTTGTTGCGATTTGAATCGACGAGCGCTTCGGCATAAATGAGTTTGATTGCGCTCCCTTTGCCGCCACTCACATGCAGCTCGGGATACGCGGTGGTCAAATGGGTTTGATCAAACAAGAGCGTGGCCGTGCTGCGCGCCGGAATCGCGAGCGTTTTTTTTCCCAACAAAAATTCTTTTACGGGTTGAATGCCGCTCGCGCGCGCGATCTTGGGAATGCGCTGCAGGCTTTCTTCCATGAAAGGAATCGTGCGCGGCATGAGCATCCAATGCGAGCCGCCGTCGCGCATTTCGCGCGGCGTGCCGTGTTCCAATTCGCGCGCGTTGCGCCACGCGTGATCATCGAAGCTGTTCGTCTCCCAATCCCACGGATAGCGCGCGGCCTCGATGCGATCACCGGGGCCAACAACAATGAAGGCGTGCAATGCGCGGCCATCAACGGGCAACGGCGAGTAGGCCGCGTTCTGCAAAATTTTCCACTCTTTGTTCGTGTTCACAATTGCTTCTTGCTCAGTATTGCCTTGCACAATGAACGCGGTCTCGTGCGTCATCTGCGCCCAGGGCATGAACTCGGCGAAGTTCCATACGACCGCGGCGAGCACGTTTTCGCCGGCTTGCAAATACGGCGCGAGATCGATTGACTCGAAGCGCCAGTGCGCGAGATCGCCGCGCGCCGGGCCATGCACAACGAATTGCCCGTTCACAAAAAGGCGATAACGATTATCCGCGGAAACATGAACGAGAAACTGCTCCGGCTTGTGGCCGAGCGTGAAGCGTTTCCGAAAATGAAACACGCCGTAGTTTTTGGTCGACGCTGTGGGCGAGGTGATCCACATTGCGGGCCAGCGTTGTTGCAAAAGCTGCGGATTGATTTGGGATTGTTGCATCGATGATGCGGCAAGCAGAGTGGAGAAGAAGAGCGGCATGAGCATATGGTTCTCGCTAGTTTTGAGCTCGAAGCCTGAGGGTTATTTTAAAGGGAAAGCAAGCCTTGTTCGCGCGACTTCTTATCTTGAGTTTGACGAATGGTATTTGTATCGTTGTTTCAAAGCAACTTTGTCCTCGGCAAAGCATTCGGATTTCGCCATGACGCAAAAACTTTTCCTCAACGGCCTCGCCCAGAGCCAGACCGACGTGATTCAAGATCTACTCGATATGCTGCAAAGCATGAACGCGCAGTATTGCGTCATTGGCGGCTTGGCCGTCAATGCTTATGTCGAGCCGGTGGTGAGCTTGGATTTGGATATCGTTATCGCAGTCGACGCGATAACGGAACTAGTGCAAGCCGCGGAAGAAAAATTCCACGTCAAAAGGTTTCCCCACAGCATCAACATAGAAAGCGCCAACTCGGCTTTGCGCATGCAATTGCAAACCGACGCGCGCTATCAAGACTTCATTGCTCGCGCTTCGTCGCGCAACGTCATGGGCTATGAAATGAAAGTCGCCGCGCTTGAAGACGTTCTGCAAGGAAAGGTTTGGGCCTATTCCGATCCTTCGCGCCGGCAGAGCAAGCGGCAAAAAGATCTCGCCGATATTTTCCGCCTCGTTGAAAGCTATCCCCACCTCCGCGAACGCTTGCCGGAAGCGATGCAAGCTTTGCTTTGAGCGCAAGCACACGCGGGCCGATTGAGATCGTACTGCGGCATTCAGGTCGCGTTTTCTTGCTTCGCAATAAAAATGCAAGCCACGTTCAAACCGTGGTTGAACATTACCCCATCAAGCTCACGCCAAAATTCCATCAATCGTGCTCAGCTCTTCGCGCGAAAATTCTAGATGCTGCAACGCGGCTACGAGTTCCTCGATCTGGCTTATGCGGCTCGCGCCGATCAAGGCGGTGGTCATGGCGTTGTGGCGCAGCACCCATGAAATCGCCATTTGCGCGAGCGATTGCTGCCTTCTCTGCGCGATTTGCTGAAGCTGCCGCACTTTCTCCACTTTCTCCTCGGTCACGTCGTCGCGTTTGAGATAGCCCCACGACTTGCCCGCGCGCGAATCTTTGGGACTGCCCTTCAAATATTTTTCCGTGAGCACGCCCTGCGCGAGCGGCGAAAATGCGATGCAGCCCACGCCTTCTTTTTCCAACGTCGCTAACAGCTCGCTTTCACTCCAACGCACGAACATGCTATACATGGGTTGATGAATGAGCAGCGGCGTGCCGAGGCCGCGCAAAATGCTCACGGCTTGTTGCGTTTGCTGCGCATTGTATTGCGAAATACCCACATACAAAGCTTTGCCGCTGCGCACAATGTGATCGAGCGCGCCCATGGTTTCTTCGAGCGGCGTTTCGGGATCGGGGCGATGATGATAAAAAATGTCGACGTATTCCAAGCCCATGCGTTGGAGGCTTTGATCGAGGCTCGCGATGAGGTATTTGCGCGAGCCGAAATTGCCGTATGGCCCCGGCCACATATCCCAGCCCGCCTTCGAAGAGATGATGAGCTCGTCGCGATAGCGCTTCAAATCTTGCGCGAAAATTTTGCCGAAGTTTTCCTCGGCGCTGCCATAGGGCGGGCCGTAGTTGTTCGCGAGATCGAAGTGCGTGATGCCGAGATCGAACGCGCGATGAACCATCGCTCTGCCATTCTCAAAAACATCGACGCCACCGAAGTTGTGCCACAATCCCAACGCGAGGGCCGGCAGCTTGAGGCCGCTGCGGCCGCAACGATTGTAACGCATCTTTTCATAACGCGAAACGGAAGGCAGGTAGGGCGTGTGCATAAAGGTGTCCTCATTAAATTTTGGGGTTCGACGGAACAGCGTGACGCGAAGAAGATAATCTTTGTAGAGGCGAGAATCAAAACCAAACTCCGAAGATTTTTAATTGCGGATCGAAAGGCGATTCGCTAGATTGCTTTTATAACTAAGGAGGAGAGCATGCGTTTTGATTTGTCCGAGGTGACCAAGAACCTGCTGCGCTGCAGCGCGGGCGCGATGCTGTGCGGCTTTCACGGCCTCACGGCATTGCACGGCTGCTGGAACTATTGGCTCAAAGGCGAAGCGTGGGAGTTCATCAACATGGTGAGCGAGCTTGGCTTTCCCTGGCCGAGCCTTTTTGCGAGCATGGCCGCGCTCGCGGAATCATTTGGCGCGGCGTTGCTCGCGCTCGGAGCTTTCACGCGCTATTCCGCCGCAGGGGTTGCGTTCACGATGGCGATTGCGGCGTATCGCGATTTTTTATTTTATGGCCGCTTCGATCTGCCCGGCTTCTATGCGCTCGTTGCGCTCTTCTTTGTGTTCAATTCCCCCGGCGAATTTTCGATTGACGCGAAGTGGAGGAGATGAAGGATGATTATGATAGTGACAACGATAACGCAGCGAAGAGCGTGCAATAGTATTCCCCCCTTAAGGGGGGTGTCGTGGGTTCATAAAATTTCTTTGAAGCGCGCTCGCCGCCAACACCCCCCTCAAGGGGGGAATCATTTGCGTTATAAAATTTTTCAAATTGCCCTGGCATTGTTTGCGCTCACGGCGCTTTTAATCAACCCAACCGCAAACGCCGGCGCGCCCTCCGCCAAAGAACTGCGCGCGAAAGTGCGCGCCTATCGCGTAGCGCACGAGACGCAAATCATGCAAGAGTTCATCACACTGCTCGCAATTCCCAATGTGGCTTCGGACACGGAGAACATCCGCAAGAACGCCGAGCATATCGTGGCGCTGTTGCAACGGCGTGGCATTAAAACGCAATTGCTGCAAGCGGAAAATAGCCCGCCCGTGGTTTATGGCGAACTGCTTACACCCGGCGCGCAGCGCACGCTTGTGGTGTATGTTCATTACGACGGCCAGCCCGTTGATCTCGCGCAATGGCGCACCTCGCCGTGGTCGCCCGCGCTTTATGATCTGCCAATTGAAGCCGGCGGCAAAGAAATCGCGCTCGATGCCTTGCCGCAGAAGATCGATCCCGAATGGCGGCTTTATGCCCGCTCGACGAGCGACGACAAAGCGCCCATCATCGCGTTGCTCGCCGCTTTGGATGCACTACGCGCGGCGAACCTCGCGCCTTCGATCAATCTCAAATTCTTTTTTGAAGGAGAAGAAGAAGCCGGCTCCGATCATCTGCGCGAGGTTTTGGAGAAGCATAAAGATCTTTTGCAAGCCGACGCGTGGTTGCTCTGCGATGGCCCGGTGCATCAAACGCGCAGGCCGCTGGTTTATTTTGGCGCGCGCGGCGTGTGCGGCGCGGAGTTGACGGTGTATGGCCCGCTGCGGCCTTTGCACAGCGGGCACTATGGCAATTGGGCGCCGAATCCCGCCCTCATGCTCGCGCGCTTGCTCGGCACGATGCGCGATGAAGACGGCAAAATTTTGCTCGAAGGTTTTTATGATGACGTGCGCGCCGTCACGCCCGCAGAACAGCAAGCGCTGCAAAAAGCGCCGGAGGTCGATAGTCAATTGCGCCGCGATTTGGCTTTGCACCAAACCGAAGCGAACAACGCGCTGCTCGTCGAGCGCCTCATGTTGCCCGCGCTCAACGTGCGCGGCTTGCAAGCCGGCGGCGTGGGCAACAAAGCCACGAATGCGATTTCTGCGGAGGCAATAGCTTCCATTGATTTTCGCCTCGTGCCGGAGCAAACGCCGGCGAAAGTGCGTGCGCGGCTTGAGCAACATTTGCAGCAGCACGGTTATCATATCGTTTACGAAACGCCCGAGGCGAATACACGCTCGCAATATGCAAAGCTCGTGAAGCTGAGTTGGGAGCAAGGTTATCCGCCGGCGCGCACGGCGATGGATTTGCCGGTCTCTCGCGCGCTGGTGCAAGTGTTGGAAGAAACCGCGGAAGCGCCGCTCGTGCAATTGCCCACAGTCGGCGGCAGCATTCCCATGTATCTTTTTATGGAAACGCTCAACGCGCCGGTGATCGTGTTGCCGATTGCGAATCATGACAACAATCAACACGCGGCGAATGAGAATATTCGTCTGCAAAATTTGTGGGACGGGATCGAGCTTTATGCCGGCGTGATCGCGCGGCTGGGAAAGGTGTGGAAATAGACTAGAACCACAACGTTATTACTGCGAGTACTAAGCAGGTTACATTGCGCGCACCAAAATTTAAATGTCATTCAGAAGGAATCTTTTTATGTGCTGGAGATAATGGTCGGTGCTTAAAAGGATTCCTTCTGAATGACATTTTGAGGGAGGAAAGTGTAACCTAGATCTTGCTCTGGGTAGTACGTCGCCGCGCCCTCTCTCAGTGTCATGCTGGAAGCACCTTCCCTAGCGCTTGAGACAAATTCTATCTTTGCGATGTGTCTCAAGCGCTAGGGAAGGTCCTTCCAGGATGACAGTTGTGTTTTAGGAGCAAAACAAACGAATCACTTCGTCACTTCACTCACCAATTCTTTAATCCGAATATTCCGAAACCAAATCGGCGCGCCCGCGTGTTTGCCTTGAAAGCCGAGGTGGCCGCGCAACGGCAACTCGGCCACGGGTTTGCTCAACCACGAGGGAATCTCCGAGCCGTCGGGATTGGTCTTCGCCGAAGTCCACTTGCTCATCTCCATCTCCGTCACCAGCGCGCCGTTCAGCACCACGGAAATCTTCTTGCCCACGCACGTGATCGTGTAACGATTCCACTCGCCCGCTTTTTTTACCATGCGCTTGCTGGCGGCGAGATGGCCGAAGATTGCGCCGCATTGCCACGTGGCCGGCGACTTTGCCCATTGCTCGTGATAGTCATCCGCGATCTGCACTTCGACGGAGTTGGGAATCCAATCTTCGATGTTGCTCGCATGCACGATCACGCCGCTGTTCGTGCCCGGCGCGGTTTTGAACTCAAGCTCAAGAATGAAATCTTCATACTGCTTTGCGCTCCAAATGCACTGATCCTCGCTCGCGGTGAGCACGCCGTTTTCAAACGTCCACACGCTTTGCGGTTTGATCGCGTCGGACAAATCCGGCTTGAATAAATCCGCCCAACTCGACGCGGAAGTATCGGAGTGAGTTTGCGCCGCGGTTTGCGCGTAGAGCTGGTTGAGCAACAGCACGACGAGAACGAGGCTAGCGAAGATTCTTTTCATAAGTTTTCCGATGGTTTGAGATTCGTTGCGGCGCACTTTTTTTCTGAAAACAAGATATCCAATCCCGCAGTCGCAAGCAAGCGGCGAAATCGTGCCGACCTTTTTCTTGCTTTTGGTGAGCGTTTTTATTATGCTGCGCGACAAAATTTTTCCCACCGCTTCATAATTTGATAAGAGTTTTGCGAAAATAAGCGTGTTTACCAAAGGAGTTTTTGTGCAAAGCCTGGCCCAGGTTGATCCCGAAGTTCATCGCTCGATTCTTAGCGAGATTAAGCGGCAGAATGAAACGCTCGAGTTGATTGCTTCTGAGAATCACGTCAGCGTCGCGGTGCTGGAAGCGCTCGGCCAGCCGATGACGAACAAATATGCAGAAGGCTATCCCGGCAAACGTTATTACGGGGGCTGCGAATACGTCGATCAAGTGGAAGAACTTGCGCGCGAACGCGCGTGCAAATTGTTTGATGCGGAGTATGCGAACGTGCAACCGCATGCCGGCAGCCAAGCCAATCTCGCCGCGTTCTTCGCGTTCGTCAAACCCGGCGACACGGTGATGGGCATGAATCTCGCGCACGGCGGACATCTCACGCACGGCAGTCCGGTAAATTTTTCCGGCAAACTTTATCGCATCGTGTCCTACGGCGTCGATGCCAAAACGCATCGCGTGGACATGAATCAAGTGGAAGAGATTGCGCAAAAAGAAAAACCCAAACTCATCATCGTCGGCGCGAGCGCCTATTCGCGCGAGTTTGATTATGCGCACTTCCGCGAAATCGCCGACAAGGTCGGCGCAAAACTCGTGGCCGACATCGCGCATCCCGCAGGTTTGATGGCGAGCAAGCTGATCAAAAGCCCGTTGCCCCATTGCCACGCGGTGACCACGACCACGCACAAAACTCTGCGCGGCCCGCGCGGCGGCATGATTCTCATCGGCAAAGATGACGAGAACGATCTCGGCGTGACCACGCCCAAAGGCCGCAACAAAAAATGGTCGGAGATCATCGACTCCAATGTCTTCCCCGGTTTTCAAGGCGGGCCGTTGATGCACGTCATTGCCGCTAAAGCCGTCGCGTTCAAAGAAGCCTTGCACAGCGATTTCACTTCGTACTCGAAGCAGGTTATTAAGAACGCGAAGACCATGGCCAGCGAGTTGATCGACATGGGCTACGATATCGTTTCGGGCGGAACCGACACCCACGTCTTCTTGCTCGATCTGCGCCGCCGCAATCTCACCGGCAAAGAGGCCGAGCCGGCGTTGGAAAAAGCCGGCATCACGGTTAATAAGAATATGGTGCCGAACGATCCACAGCCGCCGACCGTCACCAGCGGCATTCGCATCGGCACGCCGGCGCTCACCACGCGCGGCATGAAAGAAAACGAAATGCGTGAAGTCGCCTTTCTCATCGACAAGGTGCTCACGGATATTCATAACGAGACCGTTTCCGAACGGGTGCGCGATCAGGTGTTGGACCTCAGCCAGCGTTTCCCCCTCTATTCTGGTCTCGTTCCGAATGAATGAGATTTGTGCATTCTCAGCGCTCTGCGTGGCCGCTAAGAGCTTTTTGCAAATTTTAAATTGAAAATTTGCAATTGAAAATTTTCAATGCTTTTGTGGCGCGCCAATACCCCGGAGGAGGAGTTGCATGCGTTGTCCTTATTGTCAATACGCCGATAGCCGTGTGATTGATTCGCGCACCAGTAATGAAGGCCGAATCGTGCGGCGCCGGCGTGAATGTTTGTCTTGCCAGAAACGCTACACCACGAAAGAGCACGTGGAAGAATCGCCGCTCATCATCGTCAAAGGCGACGGACGCCGCGAAGTCTTCAATCGCGAAAAAATTTTGCACGGCATTCAAGCCGCGTGCAGCAAGCGCCCGGTTGCCATGGCAGTCATCAACAAATTTGTCGATGAGATCGAGGCCACGTTACGCGACGGCAATCGCGAGGAAATCAGCACCCGTGCGATCGGCCAACTGGTGATGGACGGTTTGCGGCGCATGGATGAAGTGGCGTATGTGCGTTTTGCCTCGGTGTATCGTAAATTTCAAGCCAAAGAAGAATTTCTAGAAGAGTTAAAAGAGCTATCCAATTCGCAGCCGGTTTTTGTTTGACACCGCTCGCCGTAAACCCTCGTAGCAGCTAGTCGCGTTGATGTTTTGAGCAAGACGCGGATACTATCTGCTTTTTTTGTGTCTGGAACTAGCCACCCGCAACCTGCACGTATGAATGCACCTTCACGAGAGGCCGGAACGCCCCGTCGCCCGCAAGATGAAAAAGAGATGCCTTTTCTCGATCATCTCGAAGAGTTGCGCAAACGCATTTTCAAATCGGTCCTCATGATTGTCGGCTTCGCGTTACTCAGCCTGATTTATATCGACAAAATTTTTGAGCTGACTGTCGCGCCCTACAATGCCGCCGTAGAAGTGGCCCTCGCCGACAAGCCGGAATTAAGCGCGCAAGCCGCGCCGCGCTTGGTGTTCATGAGCCCGACCGGCGGTTTCATGATCAATTTGAAATTGGCAGGCACGGTTGGCTTGTTGCTGAGTTTGCCTTTTATCTTCTTTCAAATTTGGAAATTCGTCGCTCCCGGTTTGTTGGAAGGCGAACGCCGCGCCGCGCCTTTGATTATTTTCTTCACCACGTTGTGCTTTTTGGCGGGCGGCTTGTTTTGCTATTTTGTCGTGCTCAAATACGGCTTGGGCTTTCTGCTCAGTTTTCAAACGCCCACGCTGGTGCCCATGATTTCCATCGACGAATACTTTGGCTTCGTGAGCACGCTGATTTTTGTTTTTGGATTGGTTTTCGAGATGCCGGTCATTGCATATTTCTTGACGCGTATCGGCATTCTCACGCCGGAGTTTCTGCGCCAAAAGCGGCGTTATGGCATCGTCGCCATCTTTGTCGTCGCCGCGGTGGTCACGCCCTCGGTCGATGCTTTCACGCAAATCTTGCTCGCCGTGCCGTTGCTCTTCTTGTATGAAATCAGCATCTGGGTCTCAAAAATCGCGCTGCCGGAGAGAATGAAAAAAGCGTTGGCGCAAGTGGCGACGGAGTCGTGATGTGAGGTTTGATACGTTCATTTTTTATGTCATTCGGTAAGAAACTTCCCTCGAGCTTGGAATAAAGCCTGCTTTAAGAGGTGTGCCGAGTGCGAGGAAAGGTTCTTCCAAAATGACATGATCTGGCTGCGAATGAAAACTTGTTAGGAGCATACATGAGCATTAAACCCGACCGTTGGATCAAGAAGATGGCGCTCGAACATAACATGATCGCGCCTTTCATGGATCGCCAAGCGCGGCAAAACGTGATTTCGTTCGGCGTGTCCTCTTACGGCTATGACGTGCGCATTGCCGATGAATTTAAAATATTCACCAACGTCTTTGGCGCCGTGGTCGATCCGAAAAGTTTTGACCCCAAATCCTTCGTCGATTTCAAAGGCGAGGTTTGCATGATTCCGCCGAATAGCTTTGCGCTCGGAAGCACGGTCGAGTACTTTCGCATCCCGCGCAACGTGCTCTGCACGTGCCTGGGCAAAAGCACCTATGCGCGTTGCGGCATCATCGTCAACGTTACGCCGTTGGAGCCGGAATGGGAAGGCCACATCACCATTGAAATCTCCAACACCACGCCGCTGCCCGCGAAGATTTACGCCAACGAAGGCATCGCGCAAATTCTCTTCTTTGAAAGCGACGAAGCCTGCGAAGTCTCATATGCCGATCGCAAAGGCAAGTATCAAAGCCAGGTCGGCGTGACTTTGCCGAAAGTCTAAAAGCATTTTAAATTGAGAATTGCAAATTTTCAATTTTAAATTTGCAATGCAGTGCATGTCTCGTGCTCCCCAATTTTAGGATGAGCCTGTAACTTGATCGATCTCCACACCCACACCAACCGATCCGATGGCCAGCATTCGCCGGAAGAATTGGTTTTGCTCGCGAAGAGCAAGAACCTTTCCGCCATCGGCATCACCGATCACGATGAAGTCGGCGGCTTGGAAAAGGCCATGCGCAAGGGCGCCGAAGTCGGCGTGGAGATTATTCCCGGCGTGGAGTTGAGCGCGATCTGCGGCGACTTTGACGTGCATATCTTAGGTTACTTCATCGATTATCACGACGCGCGGCTGTTGGATAAATTGCATCATCTCAAAGCCGAGCGCATCAAGCGCACGCATCGCATCTTGCACAAGCTGGAAGGTTTGGGCATGTCGCTGAGTTTCGAAACGGTGCAGCGCATTGCGGGCGAGGGCTGCATCGGCCGGCCGCATGTTGCCGAGGCCTTGGTGCATGCGGGCTTGGTGCGCACGTTTCAAGATGCGTTTGATTTTTTTCTCGCCGAGGGCAAACCCGCGTTTGAACCCAAGGCCAAACTTTTGCCGGCCGAGGCGGTCGCACTCATTCATGCCGCGGGCGGTGTGGCGAGCTTGGCGCATCCCGGACAGAATCTCACTTTGGAAGTCGTCGTGGCCGTGCTCCAATGCGGCGTGGACGCCATCGAAGCGGTGCATCCCAAGCATACACTCGGGCAGCGCCGGGTGTTCGAAAAGCTCGCACAAGATTACGGCCTCTTGCAAACCGGCGGCTCGGATTTTCACGGCGGCGCGCGCGGCGAAGAAAAATTGGGACAATTCATCGTAACGCGCGAGCAAGTTGAACAACTCAAAAAGTTATCACGGCAATGGCATTAAAATGGAAAATGATCACGGTCGGGCCGTTCGCGATGAACGCGTACCTGCTGTGGTGCGATGAAACCCAAGCCGCGCTCGTCATCGATCCCGGAGATGAAATCGAACGCATTGCGCATGAGATCGAGCGCGAGCATTTGCGGCCCGAGCGCATCATTCTCACGCACGGCCATCTCGATCACGTCATGTTCGCGCACGAGATGCAGGAAAAATTTCAACTCAAGCTTTACCTGCACCGCGAAGATGTTTTCCTCGTGGAGAACATGAATCGCCAAGCCGCGATGTTGGGAATGATGATGCCCGGCCTGGTCGCGCCGCGCATTGACGGTTATTTGGCGGAAGGCGACACGATCGCTTTCGGCAAGCAAACGCTAAAAGTTTTGCACGGGCCGGGGCATTCGCCCGGCAGTATCATGCTCCTCGGCGAAGACGTTGCAATTGTCGGCGACGTTCTGTTTCAAGGCTCGATTGGCCGCACGGATTTGCCCAGCGGCT
This sequence comes from uncultured Cytophagia bacterium, assembly GCA_964395375.1. Classification (GTDB taxonomy): domain Bacteria; phylum Zhuqueibacterota; class Zhuqueibacteria; order Zhuqueibacterales; family Zhuqueibacteraceae; genus JABWAN01. The sequence continues at coordinate 5,271 of CAYNDW010000038.1, read as the reverse complement.
CATATGAAGTGCTGATCGATTCTATCCGCAAAAAGCTTTTGCCTTTGAAAGATGAAATGCTTGTTCTGCCCGGCCACGGCGAAACGACAACCATCGGCGAAGAACGGCGCAGCAATCCGTTTTTGCGATGAACTCTTTTTAACCGTTCAGCCACGGCTTGGCCGGGGCTTGCATTAAAGCTGTTGCAACGAAGCATTTGATCGTCGTGTGATTTCATTCACAGAAACGGCGAGCGTGAAGAAATAAAAAGCCACGGCCAAGCCGTGGCTGAACGTTATCGATAAAACTTTTTTGCCCGGCGCACCATGAAGCAAGTGAGCTTATTCTCTCTTCTCGCGCAAGGCCTCGAAGCCACCTTGCGCGAGGACAATCCGTGGTGGCGCGGCGAGCGTATTTTTGGCCTGCCCCCGATGCAGCGCTGGGCCTTTGCTCCGCTCTTGCATGGAATTAAAGACGGGGCAACGGCGATCACGGTATTGCGCGGCCCGAGGCAAATCGGCAAATCCACGTTGCTCAATCAAGTGATTCACGCGTTGCTCGATGAAGGCGTTGCGCCGCATCGCCTCTTTCGCGTGCAATTCGATGAATTGCCTCAACTCAAATCTCTGGCCGAGCCGATACTAGAACTCGTGCGTTGGTATGCCGAGAACATTCTCAAGAAGAGTTTGAATCAGGCCGCGTGGGACGGCGAGCAGTCTTATATTTTTTTAGATGAAGTACAAAATCTTCCCGATTGGGCGCCGCAGCTCAAGCATCTGGTGGATCTGCAGCCGGTGCATGTGATCGTTACGGGAAGTTCGGCGCTGCGCATCGAAGCGGGAAGAGACAGTCTTGCCGGACGCCTCACGACGCTTGAGATGGGGCCGCTCTTTTTGCGCGAGATTGCCGCGCTACAAAGGCTCGGCAACCTCAACGGCTTCCTGCCCGCGAACGGCCTCGCGCCGATGAAAGAAAAAAGTTTTTGGCAGGAGTTGCGGCTTTACGGCGAGACGCATCGCGAAGTGCGCCGGCTTGCGTTTGAAGCCTTTTCCTCGCGCGGCGCATATCCCATTGCGCACGCGCGCGCGGATTTGCCGTGGGAAGCGCTGGCGCAGCTCTTGAATGAAACCGTGATTCGCCGCGCGATCCAACATGATTTGCGCATGGGCCCGCGCGGACAAAAGCGCGATGAGCATCTTTTGGAAGAAGTGTTTCGGCTGGCCTGCCGTTATCTTGGCCAATCGCCTTCGCAGGCGCGCTATCTCAACGAATTGCAGCAGGCGATGAACGCCAATCTGGGGTGGCAGCGGGTGTTGGCGTATTTAAAATTTTTAGACGGTACTTTGCTTTTGCGTTTGATCGAACCGCTGGAGCTGCGGCTCAAACGCAAGCGCGGCGCTCCCAAAATTTGTTTGTGCGATCATGCCTTGCGCGCCGCTTGGCTGCAAGAACTCGTTTCATTGACTGCGATTCCGGCGTATCATTTGGCGGAACTGGCGGGCCACATCGCGGAGAGTGTGGCCGGATATTTTTTGCGCTCGATCACCAATCTAGAAGTCGCGCACTTTCCCGAACGCGGCGCAGAGCCGGAAGTGGATTTCGTGCTCACCATCGGCGAGCAGCGCATTCCGCTTGAAGTGAAATACCGCCGGCACATTGACCATAACGACACGATGGGCGTGCGCGCTTTTATTGAGAAGGCGCACTATCTTGCGCCCTTCGGCCTGTTAATCACGCGAGATGACGACACGGCCTCGGATGATCCGCGTATTGTCTCGTTGCCGCTTTCGACGTTATTGTTGCTGCGCTAAAATTGCAGTAACGTTTAGTCGTGGCTTGCCTTGAGACTGCTGCCACGAAGCGTTTGCTCGCCGTGTGATTTTATTCAAAGAAACAACAAGCAGTGAGAAATGAAAAACCACGGCCAAGCCGTGGTTGAACGAAGTTAGTTTTCCACACACCTTATTTCAAAACGAGGAGGAGTCCATGAAACGTTTTTCTTATTCACTCACGCTTGTTCTTGGCCTGCTCGCATTGAGTTGCGCGAAGCAGCCAACCGTCGATGACGTGGTGCAAAAGCAAGTGCAAACTCAAGGCGGCGCCGCGGCATTGGCTGCAATCACGGATCAAGTCTCGAAGTGGGAAGCGAAATTTTTGATACCCATGGGCGATTCGATGGTGACTGCGACCGTGGACATGATCATCACTTATAAACGGCCGAACAAGATCAAGTTCGAAATGTTCAATCCCGACGGCTCCACGGCCAGCGCCACGGTATTCGATGGCGCACAAGGCTGGCAATACATGATGGGGCAGGGCGTGCGCGAAATGGTGCAATCCGAAATGGACGAGAACCATGCGCTCGCGGAAACGTGGATCGAAGGTTGGCATGATTATGCGGCGAAGGGCATCAAGCTAGAACTTTTACCCGACACCACACTCGTGGAAAAATTGTTGAAGGTCTTGCGTTCGACGGATCGCTTCGGCAACGTGAGCCTCAACTATTGCGACCCGCAAACCGGCTTGGTGGAGCGCATGGAGAGCAACATGACGGACCCCACGTCCATGACCAAAATACCGAGCGTGATGGCGTTTGAAAATTATACTTCGTTCGCCGGCTTCATGTCCGCGGGGACCTTCAAGCAATATGATCAGAGCGGCACGCTAATGTTCGAAGCGATATTGAAAGAGTTGCAGAACAACGCTAGTGTTGCGGATGAAGCCTTCGCCGCGCCCGCGCCGGAGGAAGCCGCGCCGGCTGATGATGCGGAAGAGGAAGAAGAAAGCGCGCCGGAAGACGAAGCGCAGATGTGATTTTCATTCGGCGCAAAAGACTGAACGCGGACAAGCGATAAACAAATCCGGCAACCGCGAATATACGCGAATGAACGCGAATGAAAAACATTAGCGTTCATTCGCGTCGATTCGCGGTTTCAAAGAGAGAGAAAGAGATGCAAAAAATCGCGGTGATTGCCGGCGACGGCATCGGTATCGACGTGACTCATGAAGCGCTCAAAGTCATGCGCTGCGTGAATGAAAAATTTCAGCTCGGGCTTGAACTGGTCGAGTTCGAATATGGCGCGGATTATTTTCTCAAAACCGGCGTGGGTTTGCCCAAAGGGAAGATGGAAGAATTTCGGCGCGACTACGCCGCGATTTACCTCGGCGCGCTCGGCGACCCGCGCATTCCCGACATGCGCCACGGCCGCGAGATTTTGCTCGCGATGCGTTTTGAATTAGATTTGTACATCAATCTCCGGCCCGTGAAGTTGCTCAACGAACGCTTGTGCCCGCTGAAAAATAAAACCACGGCGGACGTTGATTTTATCGTGTTCCGTGAGAACACCGAAGGCCCGTATGTCGGCGCCGGCGGTTTTTTGAAGAAAGGCACGGCGGACGAAGTGGCGACGCAAGAATCCATTCACACGCGCAAAGGCGTCGAGCGCATCATTCGCGCCGCGTTTGAATATGCGCGCGGCCACGGCCGCAAGCGCGTGACGATGAGCGACAAATCCAACGTGCTGCGTTACGGCCACGATCTGTGGCAGCGCACCTTCGCCGAGGTCGGCGCGGAGTATGCGGAGATCGAACAGGATCATTATTTCGTCGATGCGCTGGTGATGAAGATGGTGAAATCGCCGGAGCACTTTGACGTGGTCGTGACGGAAAATATGCTTGGTGACATCATCACGGATTTGGGCGCGATGCTGCAAGGCGGATTGGGCATGGCCGGCTCGGGCAACATCCATCCCGGCCGCGTGTCGCTCTTCGAGCCGGTGCACGGCTCTGCGCCTTACATGGCCGGACAAAATAAAGCCAACCCGATTGCCGCGATATTAACGGTTGCAATGATGATGGATTTTCTCGGCAAGCGCGAAGCCGCGGCTGCAATTGAAAACGCCGTGCAGCGAGCCGTGAACGAAAACCAAGTCACGGCAGACATCGGCGGAAAGTTGGGCACGCGAGAATGCGGGGATTATATCACGGGGTTGTTGGCATAGAATGGCGGGGGCGGCGAAAAACTTTGACAGGATGATTGGTCGGCAGAATCATTTCAAATCATCCTGCCAAATCTTTTTGAGGGTGTGACGCTTATTCACAAAATGAAAGCTCTGCTTTTAAACAAAACTCCAACAATCCAATACTCAAAAGCCTCGCCCCGTTTTTTTATTTCTTCCCCTCCTCATGCACGTCATCCTTTCCCAAATGATGTTTGATGCTGCGCGCTTCTACCATAAAGACCACTTCCTCGGCGATATTCGTGGCGAGATCCGCAACCCGTTCGAGGTTTTTGCTGATGAGAATTAACGACAGCGCGCGGGAGATATTTTTACTGTCGGTCAGCATGTACGTCACCAGCTCGCGCAGCAATTGGTCGTTGAGCGCATCAACCTCGTCATCGCGTTTGCAAACTTCGACCGCGCGCGCCACTTCGCGATGAATAAAGGCGTCCAAGGCTTCCCGCACCATGGCTTGCGCCAGCTTCGCCATGCGCGGAATGTCGATCAGCGGCTTCAACTCCGGCTCGACGCGCAAATTGTGCGTGCTCTCGGCAATATTGACCGCGTGATCAGCAATGCGCTCGAGATCTCTATTGATCTTCATCGCGGAGGCAATGAAACGCAAATCACTCGCCATGGGCTGATGCTTCGCCAACAGCTCGACGCAGGCATTGTCGATCTTCACCTCGAGCATATTGATGCGCGCATCATCCCTAATCACTTGATCCGCGAGATGCTCATCGCGGGTCTGCAATGCCGTAATCGAAAGCTCCACGGCTTTTTCCGCCAACGAAGCCATGAACAGCAAGTTGCTGCGCAGATCTTCAAATTCATCTTCAAAGTGGCGATGCATGATTTTCCTTTGTAAAGTGCTCAGTCATCAGTTACTCTGCGGAACCCAAAACAGGTTACACGACAGCCTTAGTACATTGTTACCGTAGTTTTTGTAGTCCCGCCCCCTTGTGGGGCGCTGTTGGAACCAATAAATTCGCGGGTCGTATCAATGCCCCACAAGGGGGCCGGGCTACGAAATTAGGGTAACAGCGCACTAGTGCTGTCATTCAGCAGGAATCTTTTAAGCACGCGGCAGTTTCTCCAGCGAGTAAGAAGATTCCAACTGAATGACATGCGAGGAGGGAAAGCGTAACTTATATTTCGCTCGGAGTAATATCAGGCATCCGTGCTCAGTCCTCAGTGAGCGACCATCAATGTCAAAGGACTAATCACTGCTAACTAATCACTGCTAACTGATCACTGCTAACTGATCACTGCTAACTGATCACTGCTAACT
>CAYNDW010000037.1:5265-17314 GCA_964395375.1 uncultured Cytophagia bacterium | reverse complement strand
AGAACGCGGCCGCATCGTGAGCATCAGCTATTGGCCTGGTAGTCATTTGGGAGGCTTCCTGCCATACTTTGCGATGGGCACGAACAAAGCGGCGCAGGAGGCGATGTGCCGTTACTTCGCGGTGGCGTTGGCCCCGCGCGGCATCACCGTCAACGCGGTGTGCGCCGGCATCACGGATGACAGCATTGTGAATCAGCTTCCGAAAGAGGCGCAAGATGCCATGTTCGCGTGGTTGCGCAGCGGCTGGTCACCCATGGGCCGCCCCACCATTCCGGCGGACCTCGGCGGAGCGGTGGCCGCTTTGTGCTCCGAAGACGCGGGATGGATCACCGGGCAAACGATTGTCGTTGACGGCGGCGCTTCATTGATGAGTCCGGAAGTGCCGCTCGACTTTCAGCGCCCGTAGTTTCAAAGAGACCAATGCGTGGTTGAGATCAACAATTCATGCTGCTGCACATTTTAAAACACAGGCACCGGAGGCTATCATGTTTATCTCTCAAACAAGATTCATAAGCTCTACCAAACGGCTTTTCGCTATGACGTTACTGGCGATCTTTGTTCTGCTTGCGGTCAATCCGGCCTCGGCTCAATCTTCCCGCGCTGGCACGGGCGAAGTTATTGCCATCCGTGAATGCAAACTCAAAGCGGGCGTTGATTCAGTCAAGTTCGAGCGATTCATCATTGAGAAGTATAATCCGGCGATGGAAGGCGCTTTCCCCGGGATGAAATCGTTCATAACGAAAGTAGATCGCGGCCAGAAGAAGGGCAGCTATGCGCACTTCTTTATCCTCGATTCGGAGAAGACCCGGCACACAATTGTACCTGAAGAAAAAGGAAAGATGGCTGATTGGTTCGTGCCGTTCTGGGAGAAGAGCGAGCCCCTTCGGAAAGAATTGAACGAGTACATGGAAGAGGGTTGGATGGCCACGTTCAGCGACTACGTTGTGCTGCGCTGAGTTGATGATTTGAAAGCGGCGTCACCTTCAGCAAAACAAATCGTTCTTATGAAATTTGACGATCAAAATCGGTACTCGAGTGCGCCTCCCGAACCCTGTCATTCAGGAGGAATCTTTTTAAGCACTGGGCGGTATCGCCAGCGAGTAAAAAGATTCCTTCTGAATGACAACTTGTGGAGGGGATTACCGATTTTGAAAATCAAAACTCATTAGGCACAGAAACGGATTTACGATAAAATTCAATTCACTATCTGGTTTCATCCAAACCAAACGGAGGTCGTCATGACCAAAAAATCATTTCTTCTCAGTTGCATCGCCGTGGTGCTCATCATCGGCGGTTGCGCGAAAGAATCGCCCGTCGCGCCGGAGCGGCAGGCCGAGAGCAGTGCGGACTTGTCTTTGAGCAAACGGCGCGTCTCGCACGTTTCCGCCACGTTTGATTTCACCCAGGGACAAATCGTGGATCGCGGGCGCGAATGGGTCGATGAGCAAGGCGGCTATCATGTGCGCGGACAGGTCTATGAAAATTCGCCGATCACGGGCGACTTGACCGGCGTGGACGAGCACAATGTGTTTAACATGGATATTTCGGCCATCGGTGAAGGTCGCTCATGGGGCCACACGCGCTCCCAACTCACATGGGACGACCGCAATATCAGCGGCATTTGGCTTGGCGTATATGAAAATCGCATCGTTGCCGGGCAGATGCAAGGCAACAGTTCTTGGATTGGCCGGGGCGGTTTCGCGGGCATGACGGCCAAAGCCACGCAAGAAACGGAACCCGGCAACTTCTCGCTGTTGCATGTGCATTTCTCGATCAAAGAGCGAGATTAGTTTTTTACGCGCTGTCGGCTTTGCACTAAAACATTTTTTATACACGCAAAGCTGGCAGCCACATCACCAACGCGGAGGGTCTTCTTATGAAAAGCCAGCTTACACTTAAAAGTTTGGGTCTTCTCGTTCTTGTCGTGGCCATGAACGCGAACGCGCAAAACTTCACCAGAGTCACTTCCGGCCCGTTGATCAGTGATTTCGGTGGTTTTCTCGGCGCGGCCTGGGGCGATTATGATGGCGATGGCTATGTCGATTTGTTTGTTGCCAACAATCAAAAACAAAATCTGCTCTTCCATAACGATGGGGCCGGCAGCTTCACGAAAGTAACGACCGGAGAAATCATCACGGATCGCGCCGTCTCGTATAGTGCAACCTGGGGCGATTATGATAACGACGGCGACTTGGATTTGTTTGTCGCCAACCGCGGCGGCGGAAATTTTTTGTATCGCAATGACGGGACGGGCTTCACGCGCGTGAAAGACAGTCCTATCGCCACTGACAATTTTGGCTCCATCAGCGCGAGTTGGGGCGATTATGATAATGACGGCGACCTGGATTTATTTGTGGCCAACGTCGCAGCTAATAACTTGCTCTATCAAAATAACGGCAACGGCACGTTTACAAAAATCACCAGCGGCCCCATTGTCACGGATCGCGTGGTTGATTCCGTGGTCGGCTTGTGGGGTGATTATGACAATGATGGGGACCTTGATTTGTATGTGGTGAATGGTTGGTTCGCGCTCTATGCCAATTTTCTTTATCGCAATGACGGCCACGGGAGCTTCACCAAAATTACCACCGGTCGTATCGTCACGGACGTTGAAGGATCCACCGGCGGAAGTTGGGGCGATTACGATAACGACGGCTATCTCGATCTGTATGTCTGCAACAGTGTCAACGATGCCGCCAATTCCCTTTATCACAATGATGGCAACGGCACTTTCACCAAAATCACCGCCGGCGCTCTGATTACCGATTTGGGACATTCCTCCGGCAGCAGTTGGGTCGATTATGACAACGACGGTGATTTGGACTTGTTTGTGGTAAACGTTTTCGGTGCAACCAACAAACTTTATCGCAACAACGGCGACGGCACGTTCGCAAAAATCACCTCGGGCGCAATTGTAACCGACGTTGGCTTTCCCTTTGGCTGTGGCTGGGCCGACTATGATAACGACGGCGATCAGGATGTTTTTGTGACCAACGGCGGAATCAGCCAGACGCGCAACAACTTTTTCTATCGCAATGAGGGCAATCAAAACCAGTGGCTCACGATTCAATGCAAAGGTACGGCCTCCAACACTGCGGCGATTGGAGCGGTCGTGCGTGTGAAAGCAACCATCGCAGGCAAAGCCGTTTGGCAGAAGCAGCAGATTTCCGGACAAACGGGTTTCTTGGGGCAGAATTGTTTGCGCGCGACATTTGGATTAGGAGAGGCGACGACGGTTGACTCGCTCGTGGTGGAATGGCCCTCGGGGAGAAAGCAGGTGCAGACGAATATTGCGCCGAAACAGATCCTACTTATGACGGAAGCGCCAAGCACTGCGATTGCTGAAAATGAAATCGTGGCGTTGCCCGCGGAATATCGGCTCTCGCAAAACTATCCCAATCCTTTTGCTCTTCATCAAACTGCGCGCGGCGCGGCGACAACTTTGATCGCTTACGAGATTGCAGCCACGCATGCGCAAACCGTAAACGTCGAACTTGCGCTCTACAATGTGCAAGGGCAACTCGTGCGCACGTTGGTGCATGAATCCAAGTCAGCAGGAAAATATTCTGCGGCTTGGAACGGCCTCGACGCGAGCGGCCGGCGCGTTCCTTCAGGCCTATATTTTTATCGTTTGAAAATTGGCGCCGCCTCCCTCACCAAGCGGCTCGTGGTTTTGGAATAAGCGAAGAAAGCAAATGCATTTAAAGTTTATGCCGCTGTGAGGGCGTTGCTTTTCTAAATTAAGTAAGCACGCACTGCGGTCGATGCGTGTGGCCGGAACTTCTGTGTTGGAAATTGGTGCGCGGGCCTTTGCACTGTGCGCGGCATCAGTCGCCAGTCGCGCAATTTGATGGTGCCGGTCTCTAAGAACACTGGTCTAAAGATTGTCAGCCCAGTTAGGACGAACGCAAAGGAACCAGTCACGCCAGTTGATCATGAAAGGAATCTGGAATTAGCGTTCGCAAAGCCGAGAAGGCCTCGGCCATGAAAGCGCTCTGGGCCAAAGTGCTCAAGGCTTACATGTTCCAAAAGCAGCAAGCAAAGTTTTTGAGTGAAAGCGTGCGCGTGTATTTCGATCCGAGCACGAAGCAAGTGTTCTTGTTCGATAGCCGTGCGAAGATGGCGAAGCTGGAATATAGCGAGCTCAAGCAATGGGCGATGTGCTTGCGCTGCGGCGTGAAAGGGTTTGTGGAAGGAGAAGAGCCGCGCTTTGCAAATGATACGACTTGCGCCGCATGTGCGAGTCAAGAAGAAGCGTCGCACCCGATGCGCGCGAGCAAGCGCTCGCAAAAATTATCTCTTCGCGGGCTCGCACGAGGGCGCCAAGCGCGTCGCGATTATCTACTCGCTCGTCGCGACGGCCAAACGACATGAGGTCGAACCCTTCGCTTATCTCAAGAATGTTCTCTCAAGAATCCCCGATCATCCTCACCACACACTCGCCGACTTGCTCCCGCAGAATTGGGTGCAGCCGCAGCGCAGTAAGTGCTTTCATCCCGTTAGTTCAGATATGGGGTCGCCGAGGGGTTACAGATAAAAAGCCGGCAGCATGCGATCCACCCGTAACAAACCTGCGCGCGTCAGCGCCAAGTCCTCGGCCTCTTTAATCAACCACCGCTGCTCAAAAAAATGCGCGAGCGGAGCGGCGAACCGCTCGAAGATATCGAGGTGGAATTTTGCGCGGAAGCGGCCGCGGTTCACTCGCCCCAATTTAAGTTGCAGAACAAACTCTCGGACGAAACGTTCATCATGGTTCAAGACATAGGCGCGCTCAACCGCGAGCCGGTTTTCGCCGAGGCGCTGCAGATATGCTTCAAGCGAGGTCAAATTCTGGCAGTGCATTCCATCAATATACGAAAACGCCGAAGCGCCGAGCCCCAAAAGATCGGCGCCGTGATACTGCGCGTCTTGATACACGAAGCGTTGATGATCGTGAAGCGCGGCAGTATAAGCGCTGCGGAGTTGATAGCCCGCGGCTTCGAGTCGCGCAAAACCGTTTGCCAATCGCGCGCGCTTCACTTCCCACGTTGCGAGTGCGTCCGCGTCCACGCTTTTATCTAGCGCGCGATAGAGCGGCGTGTTGAGCGGCAATTCAAGCTGATAGATCGTGACGCTGTCGGGCGTCATGGTTAGGATCCGCGCGAGGCTTTCCATGAACGACTCATCGCTTTCGCCGAGCAGGCCGACGATCAAATCAATGTTGACGATTTCAAAATCAAACTGCCGGATCGTCGCATACGCGCGCTCAACGTCGCTTGTGAGATGAACGCGACCGTTTTGTTTGAGAATCGCATCATTGAGTTGTTGCACGCCCATGCTGATGCGCGTGACGCCGCCTTCACGCAGCGCGCGCAGCTTAGGCTCCGTGACTGATTTCGGCGCGCATTCAAACGTCGCCTCTTGCACAGCTTGCCACGGGAAAAGAGCTTTGAGTTGCTCGAAGAGTTTGTGGATTTGCTTTTCCGAAAGGAGCGAAGGCGTTCCGCCCCCGAAGTAAACAAAACCGAGCGCACGATTCGCCAACGCCGGCTTGGCGCGATAAAGCGCGAGTTCTTTCACGAGCGCATCAATATAGTTTTCGATCAGCTCCGGCGATTTGTTGGCGTGGGAAGAATAATAGCAATACATGCAGCGCACGTCGCAGAACGGAATGTGAACGTACAATCCGAACGGCGTATCGCCTTCTGCAGCAAGCGGCGTCTCCAGCTTCGCTTCGAGTTGCGGCGCGCATTCTTTCTTCCAACACGAAAACGGGGGATAGGCCGAGACGAAATAGTTGCCCGCTAAAGGCTCGTCGATTCCGTCAAGCAATGTTCGAGGTGATTCGTTCATGCAGATCTCGTCAAGCCTGAGTGAAAGACTTTTTTGGGGTAAGCGGATTTTACTGTAAGCGGATAAAGCAGAAGCATTATCCGCTTACCGCAAACCTTTGGGTTGCAGCTCGCCGGTGTTGGGTTAGCCTGAAAAGAATCATGACAAAAAAATGAACGACAAAAAAAGCTTGTGCGCCAGAATATTAGCGCCTCCACTTTTCTGTCATCCCTCTTTCCGTCAGCTAAAATATCTTACGCATCGTTTGCCTGCCAAAATCTTCTTCAAACTCTTCGTTGCTGCGATAGGCGTAGCCGAATGTCTTTTCCCAAATCGCGGCTTTCTCCATGCAGAGATACATGAACACGCGCTCGCGCCAGGGCGCAAAGGCTTCGTGCATCGTTTTGAATAAGTCGATTTTGATTTCATCGGTGTAGGTCAACTTGCCGTGCGGATCGGCGACCAACTGCGCTTGCGTGATTTTAGTCGGATGTCCCAATTCGCGCATTTTCTGAATCACGGGCTTGATCAACGTGACCGAGCCGAAAGAGATAAACAAAACTTCCTCCGGTTGAAAGCGCGCCAGGAGGGTGTTTGCAAGCGTGCGATAATCTTCGCGCCCGTTTTGATACTGCACGAGCGGATGAAAATGAAACGCGACTTTGAGGCCGCGATCTGCAACCGCGCGCGCTGCGGCGAGGCGCTGCTCAAGGCTTGCGGTGAAGTGCTCTTCGTTGGCAATGATCGCCGGCGTATTCAACGACCAACTGCACACGAGGTTTTTCGGCATTGGCCGTTCGAGAAAATAGCCGATGTTGTCGGACTTCGTTTTAAGTTCCAGCAACACGCTGGGGTGCTCCTTGGCAAAGCGGCACAGCGCCTCCAAGTTGCCGTTGCGATTGCCCCACGCGAGCGCGTCCGAAGCTTGGCCCGTGCCGAAATGATAAAAGCGCTCCGGCGCAATGGGAATTGCGCGCAGCTTCTCGGCGAAATCTGCATCGAAAATGATTTGCTCGCGATAGAAGGTTTGAATGCTGCAGTAACTGCAGCCGAAGATGCAATTCTCCACCGCATCAATCGTGCGCAGATTGCAGCACACGGTCTTCTCGGAGGCCACCGGACACATGCCGTAAATTTTTTTGTCGGATTTTTCCGTGACGATCTGCTGCTTTTCTCTTTGCTTGAGCCGCACAAGCGGCTCTGCGCTGTAAGCCGGCGCCGTGTTTTGCCGCGTCGCGAGATGAGCTTGCAGTTGATGGAGCAAATGCTTTTTCAATTGCGCGCCGTGCAAATGCGTTTGCGCGGCTTGTGCTTGCCACCAATCTTGCAAGCCGGTTTCTCCCCACATGCTGAGATCACGACACACATTTACGACTTCGCGAAATTCTTGAGAGGTGAAGCGATGCGCAAACGCGAGTTGCCGAATGAAGTCTCGTTGCTCGCGCGGCAGCTTTTCAAACAGCGTTTGCGGTTGGAAGGATGCAAATTTTGCGGCATAATCAATTGCGGTGGGCATGGCATTAAGTTGAAGCATTGTAAGTGTTCAGCCACGGCTTGGCCGTGGCTTTGCTTTTGGAAATTGCGTGACCGTTGAACTATGCTTGACTATAGTTTTATCTAGTAGATGCGCTTCAGTCCATGTTCAGAATCAAGCCACGGCCAAGCCGTAGCTGAACAGTTGCGAATCTTTTTATTGCGAAATCTTTCTGCGCGTGTACACGACGCGAAACTGCGCGAAGGCTTCCAGGCATCCGCTGCATGCTTCGCTCAAGCCCGTGGCATTCACCGGTTCGAGCCGCACGTCATGCCCCATCTCGCCGTACATTTCAATCGCATCCTGCGCGCGCTTGGAGTCGGCAATGAAGCGGCGCTCCCAGCCTTCGGCGATCAACTTCGGGTCTGGCGGAGAGACACAACTCGGCGTGTTGCGTTCATCAGTTTGGCAAGTGGGGTTCATGATATTTGTACGAAGTCGATTTTACTTTTCGCTGAGTTTTAAAAGAGCTTCAACCTCGGCTGGGCCGAGGTTTTAATTTGAAACGATGAGGAATAGTCAGGCGCTTTGAATGCAGCGACTGAGCCGTTGCAAGAACATATTTAAAAGTCCGACTCTTCCGTTGGATCTGCTACGGTTTGGCCGTAGCATTCAACTTTTGTGTTGTTCAATCCAAAGCCACGGCCTAGCCGTGGTTGAACACTTTCCTTACTCTGCGTTACTCACGCCACGCTCTCGACTCTCTGCGCTGCGAGCTTGCGCAATCTCATTTGCCCCAACAACGCGCAACCGAGCGCCGCAGTGAATTGCGGCAGGTCACCTTCGGGCACATTCACGTTTTGCCCGAGCCGCTCGCGCAGCACGTTCGCCATCACCTCCCAACGCAAGATGCCGCCGACCAATGTGTATTCCGGCTCCAGCTTGTTGCGCTTCATCAATTGCAGCGAACGGTCGGTGAGCGAAATGATCGCGCCGAACATGATGTCTTCCGGCGGCACGCCTTCGGAAAGATGGCTGATCACTTCCGACTCCGCAAACACCGCGCACACGCCGGAGATCGGCACTTTCTCTTTTGAGAGTCCCAACAGCGGGCCGATGTCTTCGGTCTTGTATCCCATGTAGCGCACGGTCTTTTCCAAAAACGCGCCGGTGCCCGAAGCGCACTTGTCGTTGAGGCGAAACGTTTGCACTTTCGCGTGCGCATCGATGCGGCTCGCCTTCATGGTTTGCCCGCCGATGTCGAGCACCGTGCGCGTGTTGGGAAAAAGGAAATTCGCGCCGCGCGCATTCGCGGTGAGATCGGTCACTTGCAAATCGCGAAACGGCACTTGATGGCGGCCGTAGCCCGTGGTGATCACGTAAGAAATATCTTCCGCGCGCATGCGCGCTTTCGCGAGCACGGCGTCGCGAACTTTTTGCGCGATCTCTTGCAAGCGCGAGCCGGTCGGTTCCACGTGCCGCGCGATGATGTCGCGTGCTTCATTGATGATTACAGCTTTAGTGTAGGTGGAGCCGAGATCGAGGCCGAGGGTGTGGGGCATGATGAGTCTCCTATTTGCGAAAATGGGATTTGCATATGAGAGTGAAGATGGTTATAGTTTATCGTTGAACGGATAGTCGTTATGAATAATCAAAACCGCACTCAAGAACTGCTGCAAAGAAAATCGCTGTTGGTGATTCAAGCGCAATTTCAACAAGCGTTAGGTCGACACAGCGAGGCTGCGCGCCTTTTCATCAATGCTGCACTGTTAGAAGAAAAAATCGCCGCCCATTTTCAGCAACAAGGTGAGGTCGAGAACGCGGCGATCAGTCTTTTCAGCGCCGCTTCTTGCTATAAAAACGCGGGCGAATTGTCAAGGGCCCTGGCCCTCGTTGAAGCAGCCATGACTTCAACTAATTCCGAAGTGTTTATCAAAGAGCTTGAGCCATTTTGCACGGAACAACCATGCTTACCAAAAGAACCCTCAACGCGCCCGATTGGCTAGAAGAAAAAGACTTCCTCTCCTTATTGCTTTCGCACGCCGCGACCAAGCACGAGTATTTCGATAGCCGCAATCGAGTTTTTACGACGAAGCACGGCTGCGATTACGAAGTATTTAAAGCTCGTGTGGAAGGAACCCAAACTGAATCGTTCGGGGACTGGGATGATTTGATTGCTTGGGAAGCCTTTCATACCGCCTCGCAGGAATGGAAAGCGCGTTACAAGGAACTGCAAGCATGCTTGGCATCGTAGAAGCATTGCGGCGCAGCCCCGCCGTAAAGCAACTTCAAGTTCTTGACTTACTCGATGAAGCCACGGCCAAATACCTAAAATGCCGCGCCGAGCTTTTAGACGGTTCATCCCTTCACGTTATCGAATCTTCTGTTTTTGGAAAGAACAAATACTCCTACCATTGGCAGGAGGCGCAGAACCAGCTCATCATTCGATGGGACAATGCTCCGCATCATCCTCAAATCAAATCCTTTCCTCATCACCGTCACGAAGGCGGCCTGCTACTCGAAAGCCCGCGTGTTGTAATTGAAGATGTACTCGCTGAAATTGAAACCCGTTTTAGAAGCACGGGAATCTTGCTTTAAACATGCGCCACTTGCGGCTTGCGGCTCGCCACAATATGATCTAGCGCAAACAGCGCCGCGCCCAACGCGCCCATGTAATGCGAATCTTCACTCACGTTGATCTTCTTTTGCAAGCCATCTTCCAGAGCGCGAATCATCCCGATATTTTTCGCCACGCCGCCGGTGAAAGTGATTTCCTCTTCAACACCGACGCGCCGCAGCAAGCCGATCGACCGCGCGGCGATGGATTGATGCACGCCCCATAAAATATCTTCCACCTTCTTGCCTTTGCCGAGCCATGAGAGCACTTCGGATTCCGCGAACACTGTGCAGGTCGTGCTGATGCGCACCGGTTTTTCTGCGCGCAAAGCGGTTTGCCCGAGTTCGCCTAATGGAATATCGAGCGCGACCGCCGCCGCGCCGAGAAAACGTCCCGTGCCCGCGGCGCATTTGTCGTTCATGCAGAAGTCAACAATCTCGCCGACGGCGCTCACTCGAATCGCTTTGCTGTCTTGCCCACCCATGTCGATCACCGTGCGCGTCGCCGGAAACATGTGCGCCGCGCCGCGGCCGTGGCAACTAATCTCCGTCACCTGCTTGTTGCCGAACGTGACTTTGTAACGGCCATAACCGGTGCCGATGACGTACTCCACTTCCTCTTCACCGATGTTCGCCGCTTCCATCGCTTGTTGAAACGCCTTTTGCGCCGCGGCCGTAACGTTCGCGCCGGTATCGGTCAACGCTCGCGCCACGATTTGCTTTTGACTGTTGATGATTACCGCTTTGGTTTGCGTGGAGCCGACATCGACTCCGGCGGAGTAGGACATGGCAAATCTCCTTCATTGGATTATTGGAGTAGTGGATTTTTGGAGTATTGGATTGTTGGGGCGCTGGTTTGTCCGAACCTTGCTCCAGAAATCCATCAATCCAACACTCCATCGCTCCAATGCTCACATCGTTTACAAGCACAAATTGCGCTTCATCGTGCACGAAGTTCCCGACTCACCGACCTTGATGAATCCTTCCGACTCGTAAAGTTGACGCGCGAAGTTTGAGGGATCAACGCTCAAGCTCAACGCGCGAAACCCATCCTCGCTAGCCGCTGCGATGAGGCCGCGCAAGAGCATTCGGCCTGCGCCTTTTCCACGATGACTCGCGCGCACCGCCATTCCTAACTCCGGCGTTTCGGAATCCACGAAGCCGTAAGAGTGATTCTCTGCCGTCCACAAGCGATACCACGCCGCGCCAATCGGTGTCTCGTTCTCTTCTGCGATCACGGCTTTATCGCCAACGCGCCCCCAGTCCGACAGAAGTTTTCGAAACTCAGGATGCTGCATGAACTTCTGCACTTCAGGCCGAGGGTAATCGGGATTCCAAAAGAAAGCTTCGAAGAGCATGTGTTCAAGAAAAGGCAGATCGTTGTGCGTGCCGATGCGAATTATCATGTGCGTTTATCCGCAAACGTTTTTTTCATCAATCCAAAACTCCAACGATCCATCAATCCATTCATCCCGCCGCTTGCCTCCTCGAAATCAACCCTTCAAAAAACGCATCAATGCGATTCTTCATCTGCGCTTCCGAGACCACACGCTGATCCATCATGTCGGATTCGATGAACAACGTGGGAATATTTTTCTTCGACATCAAATAGCGGCGACCATCGGCGAGGCCGGTGGACACGGTGCGGCAGCTTTTGATGGGATGATAAACCACGCCGTCGATGTGAAATGGTTGCGTCATCGACAGGATCGCCTGATCCTGATGAAACATACTGTCCATCGCATCGCGCACGCTGATCAACACGCCCGCGGCGAGGCTTTCAATCGGGTCGCGCAAATCGTATTCGAAGCCAAGATTGGTGCCGCCCGCCGCGAACCACAAATAAGTCGAATGCACGAACACGCCGCCCCAGTTGGAGAAAAATTCGTTGAAGCGGCGAAAGATCGGATAACACGGCACGCCCACAAACACGAGCCGAAATTTTTCATCACCCAATGTGCCGATGCCGTGCGCGGATTTGTACGCCAGTTCTTCGACGAGATTTTTAAAAAACGTGCTGCCCGCGGCCGTGCCGCGCAAGCCGTTCGCCACGCCGAGATAAATCGTGCCATCGGTGAGCGCATTGAACACCGCAGGCGAGGCTTGATTGTATTCGAGCGCCTGCTTCCAACCGCGGCTCATATCATT
>CAYNDW010000037.1:0-5255 GCA_964395375.1 uncultured Cytophagia bacterium | reverse complement strand
AACACCTCGCGAAACTTGTCAATATCGAATTTCTTGCCGGTGATTTGCTCGCAAAGCGTGATCAATTCTTTGAGCTGCTCCGCGACGTAGCGACGATCGCGCTCAAAATCCGGATCGCCCGGCCACGATTGCGTGCCCGCCGCGCGAGTTGCAGGGATGTCGATGGTGAAAATCGGGACGTGATACATGCGTTCCCAAATCTCTGCCCACTTGATGTACGTGTTGCAAGCGTTGGTCAGCACGGCGAGACGGGGCTTGGGAATTTTGCCCATCGGATGTTGCCCGCCTTTGAGTTGCACTGCGACGTCGGCTTTGACGTACCCGCAAATATCCGGCGAATAACCGTACTCTTCCGCAGCATTCAAAAACTCCGGCGCGACTTTGCGCACCGCGGTTTGTAGCGAGTTGATTTCCGGAAACACGACGGGCAGATCGAAAGTTTTGAGAATCTCATTGAGACTTCCCATCACAAACACATACGCCGCGCCTTCACCGCGCTCGCTGCATTCATTCAACTCCGTGAACCAATCGCGAAAGAGTTTCGCGCCGTCGCGATTGCCGCGTCCGACGATGCCATTCGAGTTGTCTTGTTGTGTTGCCATTTTTCTCTCCAGAAGATTGGATTGCTGGATTGAGGGATTAATGGAACCCAACAATCCCAAACTCCATTACTCTATCACTCCAACAGATTTCTTCGCCCAAGCGAATGAGCGCAGTGCTTGAATACTGACGACCAAATACCACAAGCCCACAAACGGCCCGAAGTCGATGAGCTCGGCGTTTGCCGGCGGTATGGGAAAAGTATACAGATTGAAGCCGAGCAGCAAAACCGCGAGCAGCGCGCCGAGGCCGCCGAGTATTTTACCGAAGCGCGGATGGTTGAGCATGTTCACGGCAAAAAGCAGCGTCCCGATGGCAATGAAAACATCCCACGAAACATCCAGGCCCAATTGCACTTTGTCGACGACTTTTCCAACCCACTCGAGCGTTGCTTTCGTCGTTGCGTCACCGGCATTCTTTACATACTCTTCCATCGAGTATGAAACCGCCAATTGCACGACGAGCATCATATTCACGATGCTGCCGGCGATGACATTCGCGCCTGTGGCAATCTGGGCGGTGACGGTTTTTAGATGAAGCCTCAGCAAATGATAAAAGCCAACACTAGCCAAGCTGAGAAGAGGGCCGAAAGCAGCGGCGCAAGCAACGGTCAACAGCCTCGGCATTTCCACCGCGATCATGAGCGGATAAATGACGCAGGTGATAATTCCGGCAACCGCGCCAACTTTGATCCAAGTGAGGGTCAAAGCGTTTTCTTTGGTCATGGCGAACTCTTTCGGCTTTTGGATTGATGGATCAATGGATTGTTGGATTTCTGGATAACTGGATTGTTGGAGTGACGGATTGATGGATCATTGGGTTACTGGGCGCATTGCTTCATTAATCCATTGATTCATCGATCCATTACTCCATCAATCCATCCATCCAATTATCCATAACGTCAGTCGAAGAGAATATTTTCCACGAACGTTTCGAGTTGGATGCCGAGATGCTCGAACGTCGTTTGATTTTCCTCAAACTCGCTGATGAAATACGGAATATGTTCGGCGTCCAGTGCTTTGCTGTAAGTGACCTGTTCTTCCAATCCCGGCTCGCACATTTTGGCCGCGGCGAGAATCACGGCCTCTGCGCGGGATTGCTTGACGCGGTCGAGCAGCATGTTCTCCTTCGGCTTGCGCAGATCGTGCTGCACCGGACTGTACGAGGATTTTTCAATATACGCTTCCGCCAAATTGAACAGCGGCTCGCCTTGCAGCGAAACATGTTCAACAAGGTAACGCAGGCCAATCAGCAAATCATCATCGACGACGTAACACGATTGCGCGATGGTTTGCAGCAAATCCACCGGCGGCAATTCACAGAATCCGCCTTCAAACACCACGCGCATTTTGTCCTGCTTTTTCAGCGGGCGCGCTTTGAGCATGGGCAGAACCGCGCGGAGGAAATCGTTATACTCTTCGCGCGGCAGAAAACCGGCGAGGGCGATCAGCACAAACGCCTCGTCCGCGGCGAGCAACCACGGCGTTTCGCGTTTAATAAGATACAACTCGCGCATCAGTGCTCGGCTCTCATTATAAACCGCAAGCGAGCGCCGCAGATCATCATCCGAAATCTTGCGTCCGGCAATGGCTTCGATATCGCCTTGCAATCTGTGATACTCCTCGTGCAGATACTTGATCGAATAGCGCGAGTTGGGATTTTGCGGCAGGTAGAGAATTTGGCACTTGTACGAAAAATTGCGTCCCCAAATCGCCGCGAGATTGCGCGCCGCATCGCAGATGGGATGCGTGACGAACATATCGAGCGTGATCTTCTTCGTCAACGCGAGCTCAAGCGAAGTTTTGATAATTGAACAAAGATAGGAACCGAAGTGCGATTCCGCTTCCATGCCTTCGACCTGCGCGCCGCAAATTTTCACCGGCAGCAAGCCCGCCGCGTGGGCGATCTCCTCGGGAAAATAAACCTGAAAATGTCCGACAACTTTTCCGCCGCGCTCGCGCCAACGCCGCACCGTGGGATATTCGGGGTCTTCCACGAGATCGCGGCAGAGCAGCAAAATTTCTTCGAGGGGCTTGCCTTGCCATCCGGCAAACACCTGCTCTCTTTCGGTCATTCTCTTCGCTCCTTTGGAGTATTGGAGTCTTGGAGTAATGGATCGGTGGAAGAACAAGCTCCATCAATCCAATGCTCCCATACTCCAGCAATCCGGTTTTCAAATGTACTGTCCGCCATCAATCTTGATCACTTCGCCGGTGATATGCCGCGCCAAATCCGAACACAGAAAAAGAATCGCATGCGCCACGTCCCCAGCTTGGCCCAATCTTCCCAACACGGTTTCTGCTTGGGCCTGATCTAAAACTTGTTGCGCGAGGTTTTGCGTGAGCGGCGTGAGAATATAGCCAGGCGCTACGGCGTTGACGTTCACGTTGTAGCGGCCCAATTCCTTCGCCACGGTTTTGGTCAAGCCAATCAGGCCCGCTATTGACGCGGCGTAATTTGACAAGCCGAACTTGCCGCGCAGGCCGTTGATGGAAGAGACGTTCACGATCTTGCCGCGCTGACGTTCACGGAAATGCGGCGCGAGGTGATGAATGAAATTGAACGCGCCTTTCAAATTCACGCCGAGCACCGCGTCCCATTCAGCCTCGGCCATTTTCCACACCGGCGCATCGCGTGAGATGCCGGCGTTATTGATGAGGCAGTCGACGAATTTTTCCTCGGCGAGAATGTCGGCCACGCAAGCTT
Organism: uncultured Cytophagia bacterium; assembly: GCA_964395375.1. Lineage (GTDB taxonomy): Bacteria > Zhuqueibacterota > Zhuqueibacteria > Zhuqueibacterales > Zhuqueibacteraceae > JABWAN01. Next base: position 1,949 of record CAYNDW010000037.1, on the reverse strand, counting down.
GCACGTCCTGGAAATTTGCGACGTCGGCTTTGATGAAGCGACAGTTTTCAAGCGCCTCTTGCGGCGGCTGCATATCAACACAAACGACGCGCGCACCGGATTCTATAAACAGCTTCGCCGTCGTCAAACCAATGGCGCCGCTGCCGCCGGTGATGACGATGACTTGGTTTGTGAAGTTAATCTGTAACATGATTTCCATTCATTGAAATGATGGAGCAGTGGAGTCATGGAGCAATGGATTGTTGGATTCTTGAGGCCCATAAATCCAGCAATCCACAAATCCCTCAATCCAGTTTATTGGTTCTTCCACACCGGCTTGCGCTTTTCCAGGAACGCTTTGATGCCTTCATTCGCATCCGCGGTTTCCATCAATTCCTGCACGTACATTTTCTCCAGCGCTGCAATGCTCTGCAAAAAAACTTGGTGCATTTCATAGCGCGAAGCGCGCGCCGCGAAGTGCAATGCCGTTGCGCTTTTCGGCAAAATATGCTTGGCGATAAACTCTTCTAGCTCGGCTTGAGGATTCGAAGAGACCGAGTGAACCAATCCAAGTTGCTTCGCTTCTTGCGCAGTGATAGAGCGGCCGGTGAGCGCCAAATCATCCGCCGCAGATTGACCGATACGATGCGGCAGAAGGAGAGAGGCAACCGGCGGAAAAACGGCGAGATTGATTTCTGGCTGGCCAAACTTCGCGTCTTCGGAAGCAAAGATCCAGTGGCAAAACATCGCCAACTCCAAGCCGCCGCCGAGGCACTGGCCGCGGACGAGCGCGAAGCACGGCTTGTTGACGGCGATGAGCGTGCGAAACAAATCATGGAACGTCGCCAGCATGTGCGGCGCAAATTCTTTTTGATGCTCGGGCACACTGGCGCCAAAGGAGAAATGATCGCCCGCGCCTTGAAACACCAGCGCTGTGATGGACGCCGTGCGGCCTTGCTCGGCGAGGGCGTGAATCAGTTCCAGCATCATCTCGCGGTCGAGCACGTTGGCTTTGGGCGCGTTCAGAGTGAGCGTCAGAATTTGATTCTCGCGGGTGAAGTCTATTTTTATTTTTTTGAATTCGGGCATGATGCGCTCTTTTAAAATTTGTACTCGGATTTTTAGCTTTGAAAATTTATATTAGAGCGTACTTCTGGTTCGGCATTGAAGTTTGAAACCGTAAAACGGAGACCCGCATATGCAAATCACGTTTGAAGTTCCGACCGAGCTTGACAACAAAGTAAGCTTGCTCATGCAAAACCTCAACGTCACAAAATCGGCGCTGATGCGCGTCGCGCTTGAGCATTTCATAAAAAAGCATGAGCCGCCGGCGCTGCCTCCTTACGAGCGCGCCAAAGATCTCATCGGCGTAATCGAAAGCAACATTCCTGATTTGGGTTCCAATCACGAAGAGCATCTTGCCGTGAGATTCAGAAGATGAATTATGCTATTGCAGATACCGGCCCTCTTGTCGCTCTAATTGACAAAAGCGACAAAGATCACGAGCGCTGTGTGGCATGGTTCAAGAGTTTTGAAGGCCAGCTTATCAGCACTGAAGCGGTTCTAACCGAAGCTCTGTACCTGCTGAATCTCTCCTCTCACGCTCAAATGTCCTGTTTGGATTTTTTTATCAGAGGAATCATTGAGCTAAGAGCCATCTCGCAGAGCGAGATCAAAATCATTCGGGAGTTAATGATGCTCTATCAAAATGTGCCGATGGATTTTGCCGACGCCACACTGGTGAATCTTGCCAATCAGATGAATTGCTTCTCAATTTTTACTTTGGACCTTAAGGATTTTTCCATATATCGCCCAAAGAACAACAAATATTTTGACATCTATCCGAAGTAGCTTTCCTTTCTCAACCCTTCCTCACCGGCATAATTGCCTCCACTAAATCATCTCCCCACTTTTGGCCTTGCGCCAACATCTGCCGCAGCTTGATGAAATCCACTTCGCGCTGACCTTTG
>CAYNDW010000036.1:3788-17360 GCA_964395375.1 uncultured Cytophagia bacterium | reverse complement strand
GCGCCGGTACCTTTGCCGTGAATGATGCGCACTTCCGACCAGCCCGCGAGCAACACGTCATCCAAATATTTATCCACCTCGGTCAGCGCTTCATCGAGGCGCATGCCGCGCAAATCAATTTCAGAGGTGCGCTGTGCGCCCGCGGGTTGGGCTTTGGGCAATGCAGCCACGGTGCGCGGAGCGGGCTGTGCGGTTGCGCGCAACTCTTCGCACGCAACGCGCGCGCGGATGCTGCCAATGCCGATCAAAACTTTGCCGGAGGCATCGGGCCGGTCGAGCACGGTGGCGAATGCGTTTTGTTTAAGCCACTGCACTTGCACGCCGGGTTGCAAACTTTGAAGTGGCGCGACGACTTCTTCCTCCGCAAGCGCAACGTTCACTTGCTTTTGCTCAACTTCAACTTGCGCCCGCAAGGTTTGCAAACTTTCTTTGGCCCCGCGAATGGCCTCGCGCGAGGCGCTTTGTTCGCGCACTTCGCGGATGGCTTTTTCCAAAGCCGCGTTGGCGTTTTGCAAAAGCTGCTCGGCCGCGGCCACCGCTTCTTTTCTTAATTTCTGCTCGTTCGCTTTGAACTGCGCCCATTTTTCTTCATAGCGTTGGCGCGCCTCGCGGAGCTTTTCTTCTTCCGCGCGCAAAGCCGCGGCGCGCTGTTGCTGCTCGGAAAGTTGCGTCTGTAAATCCGCGAGCAGGCTTTCGATTTTGCTTTTATCGCTGCCCACCATTTCGCGCGCTTGCGCGATCAAGTCTTCTTCCAAACCAAGGCGCGCGGCAATTTCAAACGCATAACTCGCGCCGGGCAAGCCGGGCCGGAAGCGATACGTGGGCTTTAAACTGGCTTGATCAAAATCCATGGAGCCGTTGCACACACCGCGTTCATTTTGCGCAAAGCTTTTGAGCGCGCCGTGATGCGTGGTCACTATGCTCAAACAGCCGCGCGCGTTCAGTTCTCGCAAGATCGTGACCGCGAGGGCGGCGCCGGCTTCGGGATCGGTGCCCGCGCCGATTTCATCGATCAAAACCAAATCGGTGGCGCGCGCCTGCCGCAAAATTTCCACGAGCCGCGACATATGCGAAGTGAAAGTGGAGAGATCGTCTTCGATGGATTGGCGGTCGCCGATATCGACAAAGAAATTTTCAATGAGCGGAATCTCGCTGTCCGGCTCCGCGGGAATGTGCAAACCCGAGAGCGTCATGAGCGCGAGCAGGCCCAAGGTTTTGAGGGCCACGGTTTTACCGCCGGCATTCGGGCCGCTGATGATGAGGGTGAAAATCTCGGCGCGCTCGTCATTCGTGCCCAACTGCATGTCCAAGGGAATTACTTTCTGCGGCGCGGCGTTGCCTGCATTGCGCAAGAGCAAAAGCGGATGGCGCGCGCCGATCAGATTGAAGCGCGCACTGGTGAGCACTTGCGGCGCGTGCGCATTGAACATTTGCGCGGCGCGCGCCTTGGCGTGAATCACATCGAGCTGCGTCATGCGCTTGTGGTTTTCATGCAAGGCCGGCAACACCGCGTGAAAGCGTTCGGAAAGCATGAGCAAGATGCGCTCGATTTCTTCGCGTTCCGCGCTTTGCAATTGGCGAATGCGATTGTTGAGGGCCACGGATTCCATCGGCTCAAGAAAGAGCGTCTTGCCGCTCGCGGACTCGTCGTGAATCAAACCGTCGACGCGGTGACGATACTCGTCTTTGAGCATGAGCACAAGGCGGCCTTCGCGCAGGGTGACCATGTTCTCTTGCAGCATGTCGCGCGAGGCCAGCTTCTTGGCAATGCTGTTCAGCGTGTCGCGCGCTTCGGCAGTGGCGCGGGTGATTTCTTTGCGCAGTCGCGCTAATGTCGGGCTTGCGGAATCTTTTACTGAGCCATCGACAAAGCTGATCGCGGATTCGACGGCATGCTCTTCGGCTTGCAGGTTGGTCATGCTTTGAATGATCTCCGCCAAGCACGAACACTGTTCGCGTCGGGTTGCAATGAAACTCCGCGTGCGGCGCGCGACGCCAAGAAAGGTCGCAAGCTCGATCAACTCCCGCGCGGAGAGCGCGCGCCCGGAGATTTGCAAATGTTTAAGCGTCGCGCGTAAATCGGGCAGGGCGGAAAGCGGAAGCGCTTCACCCGCATCGAGCAGGCCGCGCATTTCCGTGGTTTCATCTAAAAAAGTTTGAATCGTAGCACGATGTTGCAGCGGTCGCAATTGCAACACGACTTCCTCGCCGGGCGGAGAAAGCGTGAAACCGGCGACGTGTTGCAGCACTTTGTGAAACTCCAAAGCGGCGAGGGCGGAGGTCACGCTTGGTTGCGGAAGTACAGCGCTCATATTCGGGGGGAGGAAGTTATTTCGGCTGTGGCCTACAGTTTTGCAACTCTTGCAACAACGCCGTGGTCCGATCGTCGGAGCCGGCCAAGCGTGTCATGGTGAAGGTGAGCGTGCTTTCAAAATTTGGGATCATGGGCATGATCTTGCCGATCAAGCTAAAATTTTGGGAGAGAATGCAGCGCGTGGGCCGAAAGAACATGCTGCTAGCTTCGGTCATTTGAATTTCGCGTGAGAGTGGGAGCAAAGAAAAGCCGAGCGTGACCAGACTGGCGGCGAGCAAGCCTTTGAAAGCGCCGAGGATCGTGCCGAAGGTGAGGTCAAACCACTTGACGACTTCCATCTTGATGATTTGGTGCATCCAGTGCATGAAGAAAATTTGCAACAACATCAGCAAACCGAAGATGAAGGAGAAGCCGAGCAAGAGACTCATGTTGGGCGGCAATTGCATCACGTAGTTAAAGAACCGCGCGAGGTATTGCAGCAAAATGAGGCTAATCGTCACCGCGCTATAGAAACCGGAAAGCCGCAGCAAACTATCATAGAAACCGGCGCGAAAACCCGCATAGCCGGACAAGGCCACCAACACGACAATTACAACATCAGTCGGGCCGATTGAGATGGTCATTCCGCTCTTGCCTCGTTCATGAAATAAAATTGGCCTGAACATCTCAGGCCATTCAGCAGTACCGCATCAATCTGTCGAGGAGCGTTAGACATGCGAGACGCTGGAGCTTATGCGCCGAGACGTTCACGCACGATTTGCTGCACCAGTTTGCCGTCGGCCCGGCCTTTCACTTGGGCCATGATTTTGCCCATGACTTTGCCGACGTCGCCCGGCCCGCTTGCGCTCAGTTCCGTAATCGCGGTTGAAATGATTGCCGCGACTTCATCTTGCGTCAAACCCTGGGGCAAATAGGCGGAAAGGATCGCTAGCTCCGCCGCTTCTTTATCGGCCAAATCTTGCCGGCCGGCTTTGCTATAGGCCTCAATGGATTCGCGGCGTTTCTTGGCGGCGCTAACGAGCAGATTGGTTTCTTCTTCCGCGCTCGGCTCGTGCTGTTGATTGATGCGGAAATCTTTCAACTGGCCGCGCAGCAGGCGCACGGTTTCCACGCGCACTTTATCGCCGCTTTTCATCGCGGCTTTCAAATCTTCGTTCAACTTATCTAAAAGCGCCATCACGTTCTCCAACGCCCAAGCAAGGCGTTTGCGTGTTATTGATTTTCCATAATGGACAGCCGGCGTTGCTTGCGTTGCGCCAGCTTGAGTTTGCGCTTTTTCTTCTCGCTCGGCTTTTCGAAATGTTTGCGTTTGCGCAGTTCCGACATCAATCCCGCCTTCTCACAAGATTTGGTAAAGCGCCGCAACGCTTTTTCAAAACTCTCATTGTCACGAATTTTAACACCAGTTGGCATAAGCTTGAACAACCTCCTTGCAGTGAATAGGTGAATAAATTGATTTTACGGACGAGCAAAATATTAAGAACACCCCAGAGATGCAAGCAATTTGTTTGAGGTTAGGCCTTGAAAACGCAGCATCGCATTTTATGCCGGCACTTGTCTCTGCCTGCAATTGCGGGCTTCGGGTCATGCGCCGAGCCGTGCCGATCCTTTCGGCAAGAATTTAATCTTGCTGCAGTAGAGTTTTAGACCGTATATTGTAAAAATTTCTTGCGCGCCGCCATTCCTCTGGTTGTTGCAAGTCAACGCTCGCGCTCGTTGAAGCAATGGTGCGCAACCTTCTGGAAATAGCGGGAAGTTCTCACCAACACTTTGAATGAACAAGGCTTGCGAATTGCGTTGATCATGCGCGCGGCCCAGGGCAGCGGCGTAAGACAAGGGTGGACGTGGGCAGTTACGAAGATTATGATATGACTATCTTTGCGACGATCGTAATTCTAGTTGTTCTAACCTACGCCAGTATTTCACTCCTCCTCTGGTATGGCACATATTTAACTTCGCCTCTTCCGGCTCCTCCTCAAACCGAAAAACTGCCTCGCGTTCGTGTTTTGCTCGCCGCGCGCAATGAAGAGCAGCGTTTGGCGGCCTGTTTGGAAAGTTTGCTGCGCTCAGACTATCCGCAAAACAAAACTCAAATCATCATTGTGAATGATCGTTCCACCGATCGCACGCAGCAAATCGCGGAGGAATTTGCGCGAAACGACGAGCGCGTGCGCGTGCTTGCAGTCACGCAGCGTTTGCCCGACATGTCCGGCAAAGCCAGCGCGCTCTCCCAAGGCATGCAACTCGCCCGCGGTGAAATCATTTTGATGACCGACGCGGATTGCATGGTGCCGCCGCATTGGGTGCGCGCGATGGTTGCGCATTTCACTCCGGAAGTCGGCCTCGTCGGCGGATTTACTTTGCTCAGCCCCTCTCCTGCTTTGCAAGTGTTGCTTCCGGCCTCGCATCGCGACGGCCTTTTTGCAAAAATACAAACGCTGGATTGGATGTACCTGCTCACGGTCGGCGCGGGCGCGGCGGGATTGGGCAAGCCGGTCTCAATTCTCGGCAACAACTTCGGCTTTCGCCGCGAAGCGTATGAGCAAGTGGGCGGTTATGAAAAACTTGGCTTCAGCATCATCGAAGACTTTGCGCTCATGCGCAAGATCGTGCAAGAAACGCATTGGCGCGTAAGTTTCCCGCTTGATGCCGCCACCACGATTTTTAGTTTTCCTTCACCAACTTGGCGCGAGTATTTTGATCAACGCGTGCGCTGGGCCGCGGGCGGAAAAGAAGTGGGGTGGTTTGCCAAGCTGTTGATGAGCGTGGCCTTCCTTGCACACGTCACCGTCGTGCTAGCTGCGTCTATCTCTCCACTGCTTGCGCTAGCCGGCCTCCTGACAATCTTACTCGTTGATGGAGCGCTGCTCTGGCGGTGCGCCACCACGCTCCAGTACAAGGCTCTGCTCAAATATCTCCCGCTCTTCGAGATTTACTTTTTGCTGTATAGCCTCGTGCTTGCAGCGACGGTAATTTTTCCCACCACTGTGCAATGGAAAGGGCGGCGCTATCGCTGGAATCTGCGTGGGCAAATTAAAAGCGTGGAGGAGTGAATGAGAGATTTCACACGCAGAAAGGACGTCTTCCTAGCTTCTCACAAGCGGGGAATCAATCATCACGAAGCTTCCTCCTTGAGGGGGGTGTAAATGCCGGTCATGTCAACTATAAATTGGGCAGATTTTCCCTTCGAACTTGCGCTCCCCTTCTTCCTCTACGCCGAAATTCATTACCACTTCAAGATCGCGCCGAGCCGGCTTTATCGCCGCCAGCCGGAGATCATCGCCGACGCCCCGCACCGACTTGATCCGCAGCGCCCCCTTCCTCTTCTTCTTCTAATCAAAGATGCGCATCTTTTTCCCCTTGAACTGCTCACGGTCGAAATTGAAATTGCCCATCAACCGGCTTTTCACCTAAAAGTTTTCGCGGGCGAAGAGCGTGTTACGCAACAATGGTGGTGGCGCGTCTTTCATGTGCCCTTGCCCGAAGAAGTGCGCGGCCATATCAAAGTAAATGTTGCCATTGATTATCGCTGCCGCGGAAAAACTTTTCGATGTTACAATGACAACTATCGCGGCACGAGCCACACCCCGCTGGACGTGTTCGCCGCTGACTCTTCGTTGCCCAGTCTGCCCGGTTTTCATCACGGCGATTTGCATTGCCACACCAACGCCACAAGCGATCAAGTGGAATACGGCGCGCCGCCCGCGGCGATGATTGAACTCGCGCAAGCGCAGGGCATTCACTACTTCGCGGCCACGGATCATTCCTATGATCTCGATGACTTCCCAGAGGATTACTTGCACAACGATCCCGCATTGCGCAAGTGGCATGCGTTGCAAGCGGAGATTCAACAACTCAATGCGCGGCATCGCGGCTTTGTCATCATCCCGGGCGAGGAAGTTTCATGCGGCAATGCGCGCGGCGAAAATGTACATTTTCTCGTGCTCAATCCTCCGCACTTCATTCGCGGCCGCGGTGATGGCGGCGAGAAGTGGTTGCACACAAAACCGGATCACACGATTGCCGAAGTGCTCGCCATGCTCGGCGCGGAAGCACTGGCCTTCGCCGCACATCCTTCTGTGCCGGCGCCGAGGCTGGAGCGCCTGCTTTTGCGGCGTGGACATTGGTCGGTTTCAGACTTCGAGCATGCGCGCTTGAACGGCTTGCAGTTTTGGAATGGTAAAGCGTTGGGGGAACAAGAAGGCGAGGCCCATTGGCGCCGGCTTTTGTTGGAAGGAAGAAAGCTTTTTGCGATTGCAGGCAATGACGCTCATGGCAATTTCAATCGCTATCGCCAAGTTGCATGGCCGTGTTTGAGTCTCTCGGAAAATCATCATCATCTCTTTGGGCAACGGCGCACGGTTGTAAAAGTGCAAGGCCGATTCAATCTCGCCAACTTGCTGGCGGCATTGCGCGCGGGCCAAGCCGTCATCACCACCGGCCCGCTGCTGGATCTAAATATCGAATGCGTTAATGGTGAGATCGTGCAAATGGGAGGGAGCGCCACGACGCCAGCAACGCTCGCAATGCTGGCAGCGACTAGCACGGCGGAGTTTGGCAAGCTTGCACGCATAATTTTGTGGCGAGGGGGTTTAAACCAAAAAAGGGAAGACGTGTTGTTCGAGTGCTCGCGATTTTCCCGGCCCTATGCGTTTCAATTGAGCTTGCCGCTGCCCGCTTGCCCCGATGCTTATTATCTCCGCGCGGAAGTTCAAACCAGCACGCCCTCTTTCCAACCACATGCCGCGACACTCGGAGTCGCGCTCTCGAATCCTATTTGGATCTCGCCGGGTGAAAATCGTCACACTACAAATGAAGTTTGACGAGCAAGAGCGGCAACCGGCGAGCCTCCAAGACCGTGTCATTCAGAAGGAATCTTTTTGAGCACTCGGCAGTATTTCCAGCGAGTAAAAAGCTTCCTGCTGAATGACATGTTAGGAGAAAAAGTGTAACCTATATTTCGCTCGGAGTAATAAGTCAAACCGCAGCGCTTCTGCTAAAAAAGATTGCTCCTGAATGACACGGTTGAGTGAAATAAACCGCTCCTGCGAATTGTGACCCCCTCAAATTTTCTTCCCGGCCTTTTGCAGCACGATTTGCCGCGCATCTTCGCGCACCACGTTGGTGTAAAACCGCTTGAACTCGGCATAGGCCTCGGGCGAGATCATGCGATTCTTGCAGACGAGCTTGCGTTGCGCGCGCAGCACACCGTTGGCAAAACGGTATTGCACCGAATAGACGGCCACGGAGCACGAATCGCGATAGTGCGCTTTGACTTCCGAGGGCGCCCAGCCCGCGGGTATGTGCATCTGAAGCTCTTCCGCGAGCGTATCGGCCCAGAGCCAATGTTGATAGGGAAATTTTCGGCTCTCATAAGACAGCGCATCATTATTCTTCAACGCATCGGCCCACGGCAGTTTCAACAGTTTGAGTTGCGCCGCCTCGGTGACGTAATTGGCGACTTCAAAAGCATACTGGTAGGTCACGCTCGAACGCACATACTCCAAGCTGTCAAGCTGAAACTTCGTTACTTTGGGATTCAAATAATCCTCGCTCAACGCCTGCGTATACTCTTTCTCCCGCTCTTTTTGCCCCTTCAAACGATAGCGGCTGCGCATGCTCGCGGCTAAAGCGCCGGTCTTGCGCGAATAGCCTTCAATCATAATGCCGTTGTCCTCGCGCACCTGCACGGTATGCTTGCGCAACGTGTTGCTCGCATGCGATTCCTTTCTGGAAAGATAGTGCGGCGTCTTCACTTCCGGACGGATGAGCAGCGAGAAGCCGTCAATATCCAACTCCGGCAAGGTGCCCAGCGCGTAATTCGAAGCGGTCAAATCGAGATACTTCAGCCCTCTCTCCGTTTCCACGCCCGCGATGCAATGATTGAACGCGATGGCCGGCGGCGTTGCGCGGTTTTGCCCGGCGTCTTTCGTGTTCAGCAAAACGTAATGCGCTTTGATGCCGGCCTCGTTCAACATCGCAATGCACAACGTCGTCATGTCTTTGCAATCGCCGATCTTGCTCACCAGCACGTCACGCGCTTCCTGCGGAATCAAGCGCGATTGCCGGAAGGAGACATTGCTATAGCGAATGTTCTCGGTGATGTAATTGTAAATCGTGCGAATGCGCTCTTCCGCGGAGAGATTGTTCCGGTCTTGAAAGAGTTTTGCCACTTGCTCTTTGATCTCATAAGACCCGCGGGTTTTCGTGCGCGCCAAATCCGAATACCACTGCACGAGGTAATCCCAATTCGCAATGCTCGAAAGATGCAGCATCTTGCCCACGTCGGCGAACGTCGGCATGCCGGCTTCATAAACAACCGCGGGTTCGTCGTGCACCGACCATTGATAGAAGACGCCGTCTTCGGTGTTGCGCTGCGCCGGCGTCAGCGCCAGGTTTTGCGGCTGGTAATGAAACTTCAGGCTTTCCGGCGCGAGCAAACTATAGCGCATCGTTTTGATGGGATAAAAGCCGTTAAAGTAAATCGTATCCCAAAAATGATTGGAGAGCTTGCCGTTGTAATAATTCTTGATGCGCCACTTCATGTAGATGCAATCGTTCTCCTCCAGCGATTTGAAGACGACGTGATTCGCATCCAAATCGGCCTCGATCTCCGCGCCGTCCTTTTTGATGACCACGGCTTTGTCGATGGTCAACGTTTCCGTGAAGGAATTATAGCCGATCCAATACTCCTTGAACGCATCGATGCCGTCGCTGTCGAAGAGCTTGAGCAATTGCTCCTCTTGCGATTCCGACGCGCCTTGCTCATACACCACGCGCTTGATATCGGTCAGCAAAACCACGGCATGATCGTCGGGATAAGCGCTCGCCGCGGGCGCGCTGCGCACCAACTCCGTTATATTCGCGGTTTCAAAATGCGCGAACGCGGATTTTTTGCCCTCCAATTCGCGCAGAACTTCGCGCGCTTCATAGCTCGTTGGACGAAAACGCAAGGCCTCGCGATAAGCCTGCTTCGCTCCTTCGACCTCGCCTTGAATACGTTTGATCTCGCCGAGCTTTTCCCAATAGCTCGAGCTATTCGGGCAGATGGCCAAGGCTTGTCTAATCGTCTGCTCGGCTTGTTCATAACGCCGCAGCGAGAAATACACCTCCGTCATCTTATAATAATAACCCGTGGCCGCGGGATCGAGCGCCAACGCTTGCCGGAACGTCTCTTCCCACTTGGTGACGTTCGACGCTTTGAGATGAAAGTCCGCCAAGTTCGTAAGCGCAGCGCCGTTATGATGCCGTTTCAGATAAGCCTCAATCACCTTGATCGCGTCTTCCTGTTTGCGCGTCGCTTGCAAGGCAATCACGGCTTGCAAATACGCAAACTCCCAGTGCTCCGGGTGCCGGCGATAAGCCGCCTCCGCCAATTCAATGACTTTGTCGAATTGCTGTTTCTTGGAATAGTACCGCAATTCCAGCGCGGAGACGAGCACGCTTCCGGGCCGCAACTGCGCGAGTTGCGCCAGCATCTCTTCCGCCGGAGCATAATCTTCATTGTCAAGGTAGCGGGCGATTTTGTATTCCAACACGCTGGGCACGTTTTTATCCAACGCATAAATTTTCTCGATGGCCGTGCTCACCTCGTCGTATTTTTCCCCCCGACGATAGGCTTCGATAATCATCTCTTGAAACAACACGCAATTGGGCGCGCGCGTAATCGCCTCGCGCAGCGTGAGTTCGGCTTCGATGGCTTTGTCGTTGCGCAGATAACAATCCGCGAGCAGCGCGTAGTTTTCCAAATGCTCGGGCTGCGCCTTGATTTGTTGTTGGAAATAAGTCTCCGCGAAATTCGGCAGAAGTTGGCGCGGCGCATCGCGCCACTTCGTATAAGTTTGCGGCGCGGTCGAAATGTTCAAACCCGCAATCGGCTCGCCGCGTTCGTCCGTAATGCGCGCGGCGAAGTTGCACTGATTGATTTCAGAGTAGCCGCATTTGATCAACAACCGATTCCATCCGGCTTGCAATTCCGTGGCAACGATATAGGTATCGAGATCGTTGTTGTTCTCGTCGAAATATTCGAGGATCAGTTCGTCGTTGAGAAAAGCTTTGAGCGAGCCGGAGGTGCCGATGCGAATTTGCACGGCTTGTTTTTGGGGAGAATAAACAAAGACGTTGCCATAATAAACGGCGCCGGAGAAGGCGAAGTAGCGCAGATGATCGATCCACGCATCGTTGCGCGTGGCCGTAAGCGCGAACCACTTCGCGGGAATGCCGTTCTTGCCTTCGTACGTGCGAGCGGGGTCGTATTCGGATTCAGGCGGGTAAACATTCGCATAGCCCGAAGCGGAGGTATTGTCAAACGGGCCGATCACCGTCCACGATTTGATCGCATTCACGTTTTGATAATGGCGTTGGGCATTGGCCAAATCGCCGCGATCGGTATATTGCTCCGCCAGCACGTCGTTGGCCATGGCCTTTAACACGCCCGCGGCATCGGCTTGCTTTGCCATGCGCTCCAGCAACTCAAACGCGCCGGATTGCGGCGCGGCGAGGCTTTGGCGCAGCTTGGGTGTGGCCCAGGCGGAAAAAATGTAGGGATAAGGATCGGACGTTTGAGTGAAGGCTTGTTGAAAAAACTGCCACGCCGTTTCGGGCTTGCCTTGCAGATTATAGAGCAACGACAGGCCCAAAGCAGCGCGGGGATTTTTCGGCTCCGCCTGAATTGCGGCGAGAAATTTTTGCTCGACTTGTTTGTGATCGTTGGTTTCCCAAGCTTGCCAGGCTTGCGCAACGAGGTCTTGACTATGCGCCGGAACTGCGTGCAGAATCGCAGCGCACCAAAGGAATGCGGCCATGCTCCGGCCCCGCGTGCCTTTCATATGCGAACTCCATGGTTAAAGATAAAAGTGATGATTTATCCCTAAAGACACGGCGCGGCAGAAATTCTTCACAGAATAAAATGTCCCGCCTCTTTACGCACTGGACTGGTGTGCAAGTATTCTAACCCGATATTGCTGCGGCGGCGCGAAATCACGCGGCGTTCAAACTTGCTATCCTCACCTCGCACATACTTACCACCTTCTTTTCGGGCTTAGGCTGAGCCTCATAATTTCTGCTGCTAGCGACGCATGGCATTTACGGAGACGGCATGAACCTCGGTTTAAGGGTATTCGCAGTATTATTTCTGGTTGCGACGAATCTTGGGCTCGCGCAAAATCACAAGAGCATCGAGGCGCGCTATCCGTTGCGCCCGGAGTTCGAGTATCGCGCGGCCAAAGTTTTTTTCGGCGCGAACACGCTTGCGCAAACCGATGAAACCGCGCTGCAAAACGGCGGCGATTGGCTGCTCACGCAACAATTTCCGAGCGGCGCTTATCCCAGCGCCGTGGGCCAACCGCCCGCCACCGACAGCCAGGGCACCACCGCGCGCGGCATGCTGGCCGCGTATCAAGTCTTGCATGATCCGGATCATTATGCGTCCGCGATTCGCAGCGGCGATTATCTGGTCAACTCTTATCCGCGGCATTTTTCCGACGGCGATCCGGATCTGTTCTCGTTCGACGCGCTCTTTTTGGAGGAGCTGGCACTGCTAACGGGAGACAACAAATATGCGGATTTCGTGCAAACGAATTTCTGGAATAAGCTGGCTGCGGGAACTTACGGGGAGAGCAACAATCAAAACGCACAGGCGTGGGCGGAAAATATTCCGATGTATGCCGAATATCCGTGGGAAGCTTTGGAAACGGCCTTCCTCTCCGCCGGCGTCATCGCGGCGCATTATACGAATGAAGCCGCGATCCGCACGACGTTCATGAACGTGCTCTTGGCCAACCTCGAAGCGTTAAGCGCGACGGATCTTGACGGCGATTTGCATGCGCTCTCCGGCGCGATTATCGCGTCCGCGCATACCGGCATTGCGTTGAATCCGCAAAGCGGCCGTTGGGCCGGCGCCAATTCCACGCAAGACCTGGTCAACACGTTGGTGAGTTATCAACGCAGCGGCGGCGATTGGCCTTATGACACCAGCCTGCGCGCGTCGCGTTATGTGGGCGATGTGAGCGTCACCTCCTGGGCCTGCATGGCGCTGAAAGCGTGGAATGCGCAAACGTATGCGGCGCAGAGCAACAACGGCTTGGCTTTCGTCAAAAGCCTGCAACAAACGGACGGGCAAATTTTAACCAACCCCGGATGGCCCTCCACCACGGAGACCGGCGTGCAAGTGCATGCGGTCGCGTTGGTCGCGATTGGCGCGAACGACGGCGTGTTGTTGAATGATACAAACAATCCCTTGAACCAAGCGCCGGTGGCGCAAGACGGCAGCGCGAGCACGGACGAAGACACGCCCGTTGCGATTACTTTGCAAGCAAGCGACGCGGACAACGATCCGCTCACGTACAGCATTGTCACGAATCCCACGAAAGGGACGCTGACCTCGCAAGGCGGGGGGCAATTCACCTATACGCCCAATGCGAACGCGAACGGCAGCGATAGCTTCACGTTTCGCGCGAACGACGGCCAGACGAACAGCAACACAGCGACGATTTCGATTACGATCGTTGCGATCAATGATGCGCCCCTCGCGAACAATCAAAGCGCGAGCACGAACGTCAACACCGCGAAGGCGCTTACGCTGACCGCGAGCGACGCGGAAAATTCCGCCTTGAGTTATATCATCGTCGCGGCGCCGAGCCACGGCACATTGACCTCGCCTAGCGGAGCGAATGTAACGTATACGCCGTTTTCAAATTATACCGGCGGCGACAGCTTCACCTTCAAAGCCAATGACGGGCAGTATGACAGCAACGTGGCCACGGTCTCGCTCACCGTCAATCCGGTAAATGCCAACACCAATCTCGCGCTCAATAAACCGGCCGCAGCTTCGAGCACGAGCAGCGGCTATCCCGCCTCGCGCGCGGTCGACGGCAGCACTTCCACTTATTGGCGCAGCGGCAGCGTGAGCAGTTCCACCATCGCGTGGTTGCGCGTTGATTTGCAGGCCGCGCAAAATCTCGGGCGCGCGGTGGTGCGTTGGTATGACAAGTACCACGCCAAAAATTTCCAAGTGCAAGTCTCGAACGACGACGTGAATTGGAGCACAATTTATACAGACAATGCCGGCACCGGCGGCGGCGATGATTTTTCGTTTGCTTCCGTGAGCGCGCGTTATGTGCGCGTCTACATCACCAAGAATAACAAATCAAGCGAACGGATTGCCGAGTTCGAAATTTACGCGCCCGCGAGTTCTTTGCCGCGCCCAAGCGCGCTCGAGACCGTGGGGTTTCTTCTATACCTGGGCGCGCCGCGATCCT
>CAYNDW010000036.1:0-3778 GCA_964395375.1 uncultured Cytophagia bacterium | reverse complement strand
CGCTTCCCGCCGCGCTTGCGCTTGATCAAAACTATCCCAACCCTTTCAACCCCGCGACCACGATTCGTTTCCGCCTGGCGGAGCCGCATCATGTTGTGCTCAAAGTCTTTAATCCGCTCGGGCAGCAGGTCGCGCTGTTGTTAAATGAAACGCGCCCGGCCGGCGAGCACAGCATCCGTTTCAATGCCGCGAGTTTGCCGAGCGGGGTCTATTTCGCCGTGCTCCAAGCCGGCGCAGCGCAACGCGTGTTGCAATTGCAGTTGTTGAAATAGGTCATTGCGCAGCAAGAGTTAGAAAAAAATTCTGACTTTTTTGTGCCCACCGAATAGATGCACCCAACGATAAAGCTTTACAGTTGGGTTCATCTATCCGTTGGAAAAATTTTTAAATTCAAAGCTGCCCGAAGGGTCCAAGTTTTCAGCTTGCCTGAAAAACTGGCGTAGTCCATTAAAAGTTCAATCGTTGCAAAAACAGCAAAACTTTTTCACACGGAGCAAACAGAGTAAACGGAGCTTACAAAACTAAAAGAATTTTCCATACATGACCTTCTCTGTTGACTCTGTTTGCTCCGTGTTCATCTTTTTGGTTCCGGCTCGTTCGCGTTAAGGGTTTCCACTCCGCGAATTTGTAGCACCGCCTCTCGCCGTGTTATGCTCGAGAGGCGGTTTTGTTTTACGGACGAGGCTGCACCCCTCGATGCTGTCATTCAGCAGGAATCCTTTTAGGCGCTGGGCACAGTGGCCGGTGCTCAAAAAGATTCCTGTGGAATGACACGATGAGGGGAAGGCTCGCCTCATTGTGTTTGCGATTGTACCGCGACATTCATTTCGCGCGCGCGTTGACGCGCAACATAAATGTTGCGGTACGGGCACTTACACAAAAATGAAATTGCGATTTCGTTTTCGCATTTTTGCCCACTACGAAAGCGTGGTTCAAGTCCTGCTTGAGTTATGCGGCGTTCATTCCGGCCCGGGTGATGCGTTTCAAGTTCAATTTCTATGAAGTCCTGCCACTGCGCAAAACCACAAACCGCCATAGCCGCCGCGCGGCATGGGCGTTGCAATGGAAGAGCGCAGAAGACACAAGGAATGTAAAGGCCAGGACGGCCCCGGCAACAAACTGAAGCAAAGGGATTGCCTCAGCACGTGCCAAGGAATTGTGGCTCCCCCTCACAGCCAAGAGGCTCGGGTCAACGGACTCGGGCCTTTTTTTATTTTGTGCCGCGCGGGCTAAAAACATAACGCAGTCATCTCCGACTGCGCGTCGGCTCGATTCCCCCTCGAAGCCGAGGCCTTTCTCCGCAAATGTTTTTGATCTTGCCAATCGCCGCCTGCCATGATATATGGCGCGCCATAAAAAGTGAAGTCCGACTCGGGCAAAAGAGTTTTCGTACGATACAAAAATCGTTTTGCCCAAGCCGGACTTTGCGCACCGCCCTCTTACTTGTCATTCAGCAGGAATCCTTTTACGCGCTGGGAAAGCTCTCATTATTCATTGCAAGGGAAGCATGAATCACTCCAACGATCTCTTCATCAGCTATGCCCGCGAAGACGCGGCGTTCGCGCTGCGCCTCGCGAAAGATTTGCGCGCCGCGGGTGTGTCGATTTGGATCGACCAACTCGACATTCCCACCGGCGCGCGCTGGGACCGCGCCGTGCAAGAAGCGCTCGAAAATTGCGCGCGCTTCTTGATCATTCTCTCGCCGGACTCGGTCGCCTCTGAAAACGTGCAAGACGAGCTGGCCCTCGCGCTCGATGAGGACCGCATCATCGTGCCCGTGCTCCATCGCGATTGCAAAACGCCGTTGCGTTTGCGCCGCTTGCAACGCATTGATTTCACGCAAGACTACAAACGCGGCTTGCAAAAACTTTTAAGCGACATTTCTCGGGTTGATGAAAAGCCCGCGCCGCGCGTAGAACACGAATCTTCTGCCATACAAACTCAAAACGCCTCCTCTCGGAATGATTCAACCCAATACCAAAGTTATGTTGAGAGATCATCATCAGTAAGTATAGCATACCCTCGTTGGCAACGGTTGTTTCGTTCTCATGGATTAATTTTCAGAGTATCCTTCGTCATCGCTTTGCTTACACTGCTTATTTTCGTAAATAATCATTTGACTTATCAAAAGCCCGCAAGCTCATTAAAAAAAAACGCAGCGGACTCTACTCAGATAACTTCAGAATCGCAAGAGCCAGCCAAGCCAGGAGAAGTTCCCGAGCAAAATAATGACAAGCCGCTTGATCCTTTCCTCGATAACATAAAAAAAGCCGACGCTTTCTTTCGTGACGGACGATTTCTTGAGGCAAAACGCTGCTATCTGCAAGCCCTTTTGCTCAAGCCACCGGAGGCTTATGCCCGTAATCAGGCCAAACAGTGTGACCGAGAACTCACTCCCGAAGGCATGGTCTATCTGCCCGCCGACGCCTTCATGATGGGAGATGACCATGGCGATAATGCCGAGAAACCGGCTCATCGCGTGCGCTTACCGGCGTTTTACCTCGACAAGCACGAAGTAACGGTCGCACAGTTCCGCAAGTTTGTCGAAGCCAGCGCATATCAAACCGATGCCGAACGCGGCGATGGCAGCAAAATATTCAATGAAACAGGTTCGAAAATAAAAGCTGGCATCAACTGGCGGTACGATGCAGAGGGGAAGCTCGCGCAGGAAGATCATCCCGTCGTACATGTGAGTTGGAATGATGCTAGTGCGTATGCGCGCTGGGCCAAGAAACGTCTGCCAAAGGAAGCGGAGTGGGAATATGCTGCGAGAGATGGCGGCAAAAATTATAAATATGCCTGGGGGGAATAACGATCCCTTCGGTAAAAGCGGCGGCAACATCGCTGATGAAAAACTAAAACAACGCTTAAGCACTTGGACGATTTGGGAAGGTTTTAACGACGGTTACATTTTCACCGCGCCGGTCGGATCTTTTAAACCGAATGATCTGGGCTTGTTCGATATGACTGGCAATGTCTGGGAATGGTGTATGGATTGGTACGATGAAGATTTTTACAAAAGACCCAGAAATGGAAACCCCGATGGCCCTCTTGTGGGTACGCAACGTGTATCACGTGGAGGTGCTTGGGGAAGTGGCTCGATAGAGTTGACTTGCTCTCGCCGCAATGCAGATACACCTGAGAAACGAAACGGTACTTACGGGTTTCGTTGTGCAAAAGATCTGTTTTAGGATTTGTCGCAATGAAGAGTTTTTCAATGTCAAGGCCTGCCGGTTTTTTAAAACTGGGCAGGCCTTGCTTTTTTCGGCCTTGCCAATCGCGGCTTGCCATGATATATTGTTCGCGAAAAAAAACTGAAGTCCGGTTTGGGCAAAGCGTTTTTGTGTTCATAAACATCCTCGCGCCCAAACCGGACTTCGCACGGTTTCTTAGGAAGGCACATGTACTACCTCTACCTCGATGAATCCGGCGATCTCGGCCACGTGCTGCAAAGCCCTGGCGCTTCTCGCCATTTTGTGATTGCGATCTTAGAAGTACAAGGCGACCAGCATCGGCGAGCCATGGAAAAAGCCGTCGAGCGCACAATCAAAAACAAACTCCGCAAACGGCATTCACGCAAGGCGCATCCACTAGTCGAGCTTAAAGCCACGACCACTGATTTTTCGGACAAGCTGTATTTCTATCGCCAAGTTGCCGGCATTCCTTTTACGATCTCGACGGTCATCCTTAAGAAGGATCGTTTCCTGAACCATCTGCAGCAAAGTCCGAATCGCGTTTATAGTTTCATCACCCACCTCGTTCTCAAAGAACTGCCGCT
>CAYNDW010000035.1:0-17700 GCA_964395375.1 uncultured Cytophagia bacterium | reverse complement strand
AAACGACTTTGGAAACCAGGGCCGGCCGCGGCGGCGTGGACATCGACATTCCGGTCCCGATTAAGAGCAAAGCCTTCTCGCAAATCTTCGGCGGCAGCAGCGTGGGCTTGAACGTGCAGGGCGACATTCGCATCGAGGGCAGCTATCGCCGCGAGACGCGCAGCGAGGTGCGCACCTTCCTCAATCGCGGCGCGAACAATAATTTTAAACTGAACCAAACGCAGAAATTCACGGTCACCGGCCGCATCGGCGAAAAAGTGACGGTGAATGTCGATCAAGACAGCGAGCGCGCGTTTGATTTTGAGAACAACATCAAGCTGAACTATACCGGCTTTGAAGACGAGATCGTCAAAAAGATCGAAGCCGGCAACATCTCGTTAAGTTTGCCCGGCACGCGCTTCGTCACGGTGAGCAGCACGAGCGCGGGCCTCTTCGGCATCAAATCCGAAATGCAGCTCGGCGATTTGAATATCACCACGGTGGCGAGCCAGGAAAAAGGCGAGAGCAAAAAACTTTCGCTCTCCGGCGGCGCCGCGGATCAAGCGCCGTATAAAGTGGATGATTATCAGTATCGCAAACTCACCTATTTCTTTCTCGATACGCTCTATCGCCGGCAGTATCGCGAATACGCGAGCAAGTGGATTCACACGTATCAACCTCGCCGACTCGTTTCGCGGCTCGATGTTTATAAAATCTCGGATGAATCCGATCCTTCCAGCATCCCCGGCGTTGCTTATCGCCAACCGGCCACGGTGCGTGACGGCCGCAGCATTCCCATCGATTCCACGGAAGTGTATCGCGGCTATTTCAAAAAGCTCACGCCGTTGGTGGATTATTATCCCGAGCCGACGTTGTGCTACATTCGCATGGAAACGCCGATCAACGAAGGCGACGTGCTCGCCGTGGCGTATCAAGATACCAGCGGCGCTCTGGTCGGCGATATTAACTATGTCGCGAATCCCGATCCCAAACTCCGCACGGAAATCAAATTGAAGATGCTCAAGGATCGCACGCATCTGCCGAGCCGCGATCCGAACGACACGTGGCATCTCGAATGGAAAAATGTTTATTCGCTCGGCAGCCGCAACATCCCGGAAGAAGGCTTTGAAGTCAAAATCTATTTGAAGTCGAATGCTGCGGGCGTTGACCAGGAAGAGTTGAATGTCGAAGGCCAAGCCACGGCGCGCTCGTTTCTCAATGTCTTTGGCTTGGATGAAACCGACCGCAGCGGCAAAGGCCCGCCGGATAGTTATATTGACAACTTCCCCGCAATTCTCGATCGCGCGCGCGGCGAATTGATCTTTCCCGATCCGCGGCCGTTCGACCCCGATGGCGGCCCGTTTGGCGTTGCCACGCAAGTGGGAGAGAACAATCCCAACCGCTTGCCCGCGTCGTTGCATGTTCCGACAATGTACGACACGGCGAGCGTGAGCTTGATCAACGCGGCGAGCCGGTTTTATATCTCCGTGAAATCCACCAATCGCACGAGCACGTTCAATCTCGGCTTCAATATCATCGAAGGCTCGGAAGAAGTGCTGTTGCGCGGCAGAAAGCTCGAGCGCGACAAAGATTATATCATCGATTACTTCTCCGGCTCGCTCACCATCACCAACGAAGAAGCCAGCAAGCCGGACGCGCAAGTCGAAGTCTCGTATCAGAGCAATCAGCTTTTTCAGCTTGAGAAGAAAACCATTCTCGGCACGCGCGCGGAGTATCGTTTGAATCGCGACTCGTTTTTGGGCGGCACGGTGATGTATTTGAACGAACGCTCGCTCGACCAACGCGTGCGCCTCGGCAGCGTGGATAAAGGCCCGATGAAAAATTTCATTTGGGATTTCAACGCCAAACTGCAATTCCGCCCGCACTTTTTAACGAAGGCGCTCAATGCGCTGCCGCTCATTTCCACGCAGGAAACGAGCACGTTCAACGTCGAAGGCGAAATCGCGCAGATTATTCCCAATCCCAATACGCTAAACAGCAAAGGCACGGGCGATAACGACGGCGTGGCGTATGTCGACGACTTCGAAGGCACCAAACGCGTCACTCCGCTCGGCGTGCATCGGCGCGGCTGGGTGCTGTCTTCCATTCCCGTTGAAATTTTGAGCGACAAGCTCACGGTCACTTTCAATGACGGCGTTTCGTTCTTGGATCAACGCCGGTCTTTGGCGCGGCGTGGGCGCTTGACGTGGTATAATTCGCTGGTACCGATCAAGGATATTTACACCGGCCGCGAAGTGAACTCGAACGTGGCGAATACCGCGACCGTGATGAACTTCGCCTTTACGCCGACGGATACCGCCGCGCCCGCGAATCGTTCGTGGGGCGGCATCACGCGCGCGCTCTCCGCGGGTTACTTCGATCAAACCGAAGCCAAGTTTTTGGAGCTGTGGGTGCGCGGCCGCAACGGGCGCATTCATATCGACATGGGGCAAATTTCCGAAGATGCCATTCCCAACAACAAGCTCAATTCCGAAGATCAAGTTCCGCGCAACAAACTTTTGGATCCCAATGAGGACACCGGACTCGACGGCTTGGTCGGCGTCGATCCCACCGACTATTGGGATATTAACGGCAATGGCCGCAAGGATTGGGGCGAGCCGGCGAGCATGGATGATTTCAATTATCCTTCCATCGACAGCAGAGAGTTTGAGCAGGCAGTGTTGAGCGGCACGGTCAACGGCACGGAGAACAGTCAGCGCGAAGAAGGCGGCCCGCGCCCCGATTCCGAAGACATCAACGGCAACAGCGGTTTGGAAATCGCGAACGCATATTTTAGTTACGTGCTCGATTTCGACCCGAGCAGTCCGGACTATGAAAAGTATCGCGCCGGCGGCAGCGATTCCACCGGCTGGATTCTCTATCGCATTCCTTTGGTCGATACGACTTCGACCACGAACAAGCCCAGCCTGGCGAATATCGAGTATGTGCGTTTGTGGGTGGACGGCATGCAACGCAGCGCCAATCCTTATTTCATGCAAATCGCCGAGATCAATTTGATCAGCAACGAGTGGCAAGAGATCGGCGTGTCCACGCAAGATTCGACGCTCACCACGTTTCAAAAGAACGACGAGAAGTTTGACGTGACTGTGGTGAATACGGAAGAGAATCCGTTGTACAATTCGCCGCCGGGCGTGATTCGCGAGCGCGACCGGATTACGCAAGTGCGCGTGAAGGAGCAGTCACAGGTGTTGCGCGTGAACGCGTTGCGCGCGGGTGAAGTGGCCGTGGCGCAAAAGACGTTTTATCAGCCGCTCAATTTTGTGAACTACAACGTGCTGCGCATGTTCGTCAACGGGCAAGACCCGCTTGGCCAACACTTCACTCCGGCGGTCGATACTTCCGCGGTGGAATTTTTTATTCGCTTCGGCGCGGATGAAAAGAACTTCTATGAATTTCGCACGCGCGTATTTCAAGGCTGGGATGAGCGCAACGAGTTGGATGTGGCGCTCGCCGATCTTGCCGATTTGAAGCGTCTCGTGGTGGAAGCCGGAAACGATACGACCGAGCTGGCGCGCCTCAAGCGGGAGAACGGCATCGAGCAGGTGCGCAACGGTTTTCCGGTGAGCGGATATTTCCGGCGGCCGCTGCCTAGCGAAAACGGCGCGGGTCAGGAAATTCGTATGCGCGGCAATCCCTCCTTTACCAATATTCGCATTTTGATTGCCGGCGTGCGCAACCTCGGCGTGAATAACGATCCGAGCGACACCTTCACCGGCGAAGTGTGGATGGATGAATTGCGCGTGTCCGAAATTCAAAAGGACAAGGGCGTCGCCATGCGCGCGCGCGCCGATCTCAAGCTCGCGGATTTGGCTACGGTAAACGTGGAGATCGAGAAGCTCGACGCCGATTTTCACAATGTCGCCACGCGCTTCGGCACGGGCGACAACTCGCAGCGCATGACTTTGGGCGGCAATCTTACGTTGGATAAACTTCTGCCGCAGAGCTTGGGGTTGAGCATTCCGGTGAGCGCGAGCTATTCCAGCAGCGAAGCCACGCCGAAACGTTTTCCGGGCAGCGATATTTTGGTGGAAAACACGTTGGCGCGCCTGCCCGACAGTTCGCGCGCGAAGGTGCTCGATCATATACAATCGCTCTCCTCGCAAACCGGGTTCAACGTTTCCGTTTCGCGGCGCGCGCGGTCGAATAATTTTCTGGTGAAAAATACCATTGATAATCTGCGCACGAGTTTTAGCTACACGCGCGGCCAATCTTCCAGCAGCACCACGAAGAAGTCAAACCGGCAAGGTTATAACGGCAGTATCGATTACAATCTTAATTTCGGGCGCGACAATTTCATCAAGCCGTTCGCGTGGATCGGCAAAGCGCCGCTCTTCGGCAAATTGAGCGAAACCAAGTTGTATTATTCGCCGCAAAAAGTTGACGCGCGCTTGCAAGCCACGAACAATTTGCAAGTCAATCAAACGCGCACCGTCTCCGCTTTCGGCGACCGCGAGCGCGTGGCCACGGCGCGGCGCAGCGATGACTACAACGTCACGTATAACTACGGCACTTCGTACAAAGTTTTTGAAAACCTCACGCTCGATCTGGCCCGTAATTTTGCCGAACGCATTCGGCCGGATACCACGCGCTTCGGCGCGGATTCCACCAAGACGCTGGGCTTCACCCAAGGCCTCGGCAGATTTTTGAGCGGCGATAAAGATTTGCTCAACAACGGGCAAAGCTTTAACGCGCGTTACAATCCGAACTTCGTCAGTTGGATGAACAACAATTTCAGCTATAGCAGCACCTATCGTTTCGCCAACAACATTCAACAAGCGGACGTGGGCCGCAGCACGAATGTGAGCAAAAACGTTTCAGCCACGGCCTCGATTCGCCTTTCTACTTTCTTCCAATCTTTGCAACGCAAGAAAGCTGCGACCTCGCCCGCGGGTTCGCAACGGCAAGCGCCGGGCAGAGCCGCGCCGGGCAAAAAGCCGGACGTGCCGGAGGAAAAAGAACAAAAAGAGGAAGAAGAGGAACGGCCCACGCGCCGCCCACCGGACGCCCCGGAAGAAGAAGCCCAGGGCGAAGGAGCCAACAAAGATAAAAAAGAAAAGGAGCCGGAGGGGCAAGGAGGCAAAGAAGAGAAAAAAGAGAAAGAGTCAAAAGGCAGACGCGGCGTTGGCATCAATCCGATTACGGCGCTGGTGAGTACGCTCGCAAAAATCAAAGACGTGCAGTTCAATTATAATGAGCGCAACAGTCTTGGGCATAACGCGCTTTTAGATGAGCCCATCAGCTTGGCGTATCAATTCGGTTTCGCCGATGAACCCGGCCCGGACTATGCGGAGAATTTTACCGGCGCGTTGCGCAACGTGAGCAAAGGCTCCACCTATGACGTTTCCACCGGCTTCGACGTCACGCGCAATATCAACATCGGCCTCAAGTTTAGTTACGACACGCAAGAAACCGAAACCACGACGAGGACCGGCAACTCCTCGCTGTCGTGGTTTCAACTGGGCGACGCGGACGGCAGCGGCTTCGCCTTTCCGGAATGGACCGTGACGTTAAACGGTTTGGAGAAGTTTGCGCTTTTCAAAAAAATCGCCAGCACCGCGAACGTGAGCACCAACTTCTCCGGCAAAAAATCCACGGTGTGGAAAGATTCCAGCGCGGGCGTCACCGGCGAAGATTTTTCCATCAGCTTCCGGCCCTTGCTGCGGCTGAATGTGAATTGGAAAAACGGCATGGTTTCAAATTTTCAATTCAACAAGACCACGGGCTATAAGCCGCTTTATAATCCCAACAGCATGCTCGCGGACGAGTTCGGTTTCGTGGATACGTTTCAGAGCGCCTCGTTTACCAAAACCACGGAAATCTCTTTCACGCACACCTACTCCAAGCGCTCCGGCTTCCGCATCCCGTTGCCGTTTTTAAAGAACAAAGAGCTGAAGAACTCCGTGGACTTGCGCGTGGAGTTTACTTATAACAACACCGAGCAAAGCTCGCAATACGGCCGCGATACCGACAAGACCGCGAACAACGCCACCAAACGCTGGGAGTTTAAGCCGAGCATGACGTACTCATTCAGCACGCGCGTGCGCGGCGGCTCGCATTTCGCCATTGGCAACACGCAAAGCAAACTCAGCGGCAACACCAAGATCGTGGAGTTCGGCATCGACGTGAACATCTCGATTCGCGGGCAGTAGCATTTCAAAAAGCAAAGCGCGCACTGTTAATAGATGAAAGTGTTTTTCATTCGAGTGAATGGCCCTCGATCTGTCATTCTGTAAGAACTTTCCCTCGCACTTAATACGAATCTTGTACTAGGCCGCAATTCAAGCGCTAGAGAAGATTCTTCCAGAATGACATTTTGGAGAGAGCGGTCATTCATTATCTCCGCATTCTAGAAATCGGCCCCATCCTTTTTATAAACCACCTCACCTCCCACAATCGTCATCACGTTCTGAATTCGAAATAGACTCTCTTCCGGCACGGTCATGAGATCGCGATCCAGCACCGCGAAGTCCGCGAGTTTGCCCACCTCGATTGAGCCTTTCAACTCTTCCTCAAACGCAGCGTGCGCGCCCCAAATCGTCAGCGACTTCAATGCTTCGAGGCGCGTCATCTTCAGCTCCTCGTGCCAATTGCCCGCGCTGAAACCGGTCGTGTCTTTGCGCGCGACCGAGGCATAAAACTCAATCATCGGATTGCCCTCTTCCACCGGTGCATCGGAGCCGCCCGCGATCATATTGCCGTCGTCGAGCAACGTGCGCCACGCATATGCGCCGAGCAAACGTTCATCGCCCAAACGCCGCGGCGCAAAATGTAAATCGCCGATCGCGTGGCTCGCCTCCATCGAAGGAATCACGCCGAGCTGTTTGAAGCGCGGCAGATCGCTCGGATGCACGACCTGCGCGTGCTCGATGCGATGGCGAGGCTCGCGTATCGCGCGCGCCTCCGCCGGCACTTCCTGCGCAGCGCGTTCGTAAAAGTCGAGCACCTTGCGATTCGCCGCGTCGCCGATCGCGTGAATCGCCATCTGCAAGCCTTGCTCCGTCGCCGCTTTCACTATCGGATAAACGCTTTCATCCGAATGCAGAAACAAGCCGGTGGTGTTTTCATCCGAATACTTTTCCAACAACGCCGCGCCGCGTGAGCCGAGCGCGCCGTCCGCGCTAATCTTGATCCCGCGAATCGTCAAACGATTGCCAAACAAACCAATCTCCGCGCCGCGGCCGAGCAACGTATCTACGTCCGCGCTTGGCCCGCGCACAAATTCGTAGATGCGAATCTTCAGCTTGTTTTGTTCATAAAGCGACTTCCACAAATTGATCGTCTCCCAATCCGAGCCGGCGTCATGAATCGTAGTCAAGCCATACGCGAGCGCCGCCTCATTCGCCTTGAGGGCATAGCCTTCTTGCATCGCAAGCGAGTTTGTCGGGATCTGCCGCGCAAACAAGCCCATGGCATTATCGACGAACAAGCCATTCGGCGCGCCGTTTTGGTCTTTCAAAATTTCTCCGCCCGCGGGATTAGGCGTGCTAGCGTTAATGCCCGCCAGCTCCAACGCCTTCGAATTAACCACGGCCATATGCCCGTCCGCGCGATTCAAATACACCGGACGATCCGAGACCACCGCATCAATATCCGCGCGCGTCGGAAAATTTTTCGCGGGCCAATCTTCTTCCATCCAGCCACGCCCGAGCAGCCATGCGCCCGGCGCTTTGCTCGCCGCCCAATTCTTAATCCGCGTTTGAAAATCTTCCAACGAAATCGCGCCATCGAGATTTAAATTATACTCGCGTGTGCCCACACCTTGAAAATGATAGTGGCTATCAATCAAACCCGGCACCACCGTCTTCCCCTGCAACTCGACCACGCGCGTCTTCGGCCCGATCCATTTGTCCGCCTCCGCGTTCGTGCCCACCATTACAATACGATCGCCTTTCACCGCCACGGCCTCGACCGTTCCATGGTTCGCAGCCATCGTATGAATAATGCCGCCGCGCAACACGAGATCAGCCGCCTCTTTTTTTGAAGCGCATGCAAGCAGCAACAGTGGCAGCAGCCCGAGCAGCCGCAAAAAATAGCAGGCGTTGGTTTTCATCATTTCGACTTCCTCTTTGTTTGGTTCACTGCGAAGGACTCCACTAGGATCAGCCACGGCTTGGCCGCGGTCTTTCAAACTCTTAACAGTCGCTCGCGTTTCAAATGACGCACGGCCTCACTACGAGCAGGGACACGTGCGCCCTTTCCCGCGAAATTTTCTTTTTTTGTTGCGGTCTTGTTCCACCGGCGTGTCTTCTCCGTTTGCTCCTCTACGTGACCTCTTCGACCGAGGTGAATCAAAAGCGACGGCATCCCGCGGCTAGGTGATATTTTCAAGCGAGCTTTTCTTCACACGATCATCGCTGGGCGCGCGTTCATACACTATACGAGCGAAAGCGTACCGCGACATGAATGTCGTGAGCCCGCGCTCGTAGTTGCGCCTTCAGGCGCTCACGTTTCAAACGCCTGCAGTCATCACTGCGAACAAGAACCCCGCGCCTCAATCTTCTCCTGCAAATACCACGAAAAATACCCGCGATACTTCTCCTGTAAATCCGCGCGACGCCAATCTTTGCCCGTGAGCACCTTGCGGCAATCCGCTGCGCCACAATTGCACGACAGTTCGTAGTCATCGTCATCCGTCGTGGCCCAATCGTGCGTCAACTCTTCGCCCGCGATAAGATCGCGCAACGCCACAAACACGATCTGCCCTTGCACGCCGATATTCGGAGCACAAGAATGATTGCTAAAAATCATGCTGCCTGCGCGCTCCTCTTCCGTGAGCGGCCCGATAAACAAATCCTCGGCAATCTGAATCTCCGCCGCGCCGAGAGCAGGCTGCACTGCGCGCAAAGTTTGTCGATCAAAAATATGCCCGCCTTTAATGCACACGATCTCGCCTTGCGCAATCGGCGCAATGGCAAACAAGCCGCGCCCGTGTATCGCGCTCGGCTTGACTTGAGTTTTGGGGGAAAGATAAGAAAGGTGGTTCATGCGAATATCCTCCGTTGTGCGTTTAACGGAGGATATTTTAAACAGAAGATTGGGGGAAGTCAAGCCGCATTAACTTATCAAGTTTGACAATAAGTTGGGTAATGGGCTGGGAACCCTCCCCAAATTGTGTCATTCAGGAGGAATCTTTTTCAGTGCTGGAGAGCAACGCCAGGGCTTAAAAAGATTCCTCCTGAATGACACGATCTAGGGCGATTTCCGCGTTTGAAAATCAAAATTCAGTAAATGAGTTGTATTCTTCTGCCGAGCAGTTTTGATCTGTCACGTTTTGGCTGTGGCTGAATAATTTGATCTCGCATTACTTCCTCGGCGAGTAAATCGTCAACGTTGCCGCCCTACCTTGGCCTTCGTTGGCAATGAAGAGTGTGCCGTCGTTCGCAATCGCCAAGCCCTCCGGTTGCGGATTGATCGATTTCTTCAACTCGGACACGCCCAAAATTTTTCCCGCAGAATTGAGCTCGACAATGGCGAATCCGTTATACGCGAGCACGAAAAAATTTCCGGTCACGGGGTGGCGCTCAATGGCGGAGGGATTGAATTCCTTCTTGCCGGTCTGCGCGAGAATCTCTTGCAGCGGCAACACGAAACGCGGCTTGGGGGCGAGCTTGTACGTCTTTAATGAAAAAGCATAAACCGCTTTGTCCTTGCCCACGCCTTTGCCGCCCTCGCCTTTGCAGGCGAGCAGCAAGCAATCGGTGACGGGATCATAGGCCAAGCCTTCCACATTATTTTTCACGGACAATGACGTTTTGAAAGTTTCATACTTCACATTCTTGCTCGGCGAGCCTTCACGAAAGCGATACACGACGCCGCTGCTATTGACGAGAAAGATCGTATCGCGCTTGGTCGCTATGCCTTCGAAATCGCCGGTGACGGTAAACATTCCCAGCGAAAAGCGCTTCACTTCCTTGCCGGTTTTATAATCGATCTCGAACACAATACCGGCTTCGTCGTTGTGGCCAAGCAAGCGCCCGTCAGGAGTGAAAGCCAGCCCCGAAATTTCGCCGAGCGTTTTCGGCAGCGTGAGGCTCTTGGCATTCTTATCGGAAAAATCATAGCCCGCGATCGCGCCGAGCTTTGCCTGCGCGAAAGAGGAGAAGGGAAGCTTAACAAGCAGAACGCATAAGAAAGCGCGCGTGAGTGTGTGACGTTGTTTGATCATGAGTGAGAGGCTGTAATTGGTTCACGCTTTCCCTCACCTCATTGTCATTCAGCAGGAATCTTTTTACGCGCTTGAGACTCGTTCAAGAGCGTAAAAAAATTCCTGCGGAATGACAGAAAAGAAAGGGAGGCTTAAAAATTATTTCGCGCTCGCGGCGTCTTTGAACAATTCGCGAATGCCGCCGAGCGCGCCGAGCACGCCGGTGGCTTCATAGGGAATATAAACGACCTTATTGCCGGTGCCTTGCACCATTTCCTTGAACGCATCAATATATTTCACGGCAAGGAGATATTGCGCGGGATCGGCTTTGCTGGCGCGCAAGGTTTCAGTGACGGCGCGAATCGCTTCGGCCTCGGCATCGGCCACGCGTTGAATGGCCGTGGCCTGGCCTTCCGCGCGCAAAACGTCGGCTTGTTTTTCGCCCTCGGCCTCCGAGATTTGCGATTGCCGTTTGCCCTCGGCTTGCAGAATCGCGGATTGTTTCTGGCCCTCGGCTTCCAAAATCGTCGCGCGTTTGTCACGCTCCGCGCGCATTTGCTTCTCCATCGCAATGCGCACGTCCGGCGGCGGCACGATGTCTTGCAACTCCACGCGATTCACTTTCACGCCCCACTTGTCCGTGGCGTCATCGAGCACGAGCCGCAGCTTGCGATTGATCGTATCGCGGCTGGTGAGGGTTTGATCGAGCGACAACTCGCCGATGATGTTGCGCAGCGTGGTCTGGGTGAGTTTCTCAATCGCATCGGGCAGATTGGAAATTTCATATACCGCTTTGGTGGGATCGGTGATTTGAAAATAGAGCAACGCATTGATTTCGATTTGCACGTTGTCTTGCGTGATCACATTTTGGCGCGGGAAATCGTAAACCGTCTCGCGTAGATCGATGTGATCCACGAAGAGCTGCACGATATAAGATTGGCCGCCCGCGGTATCCTGCTTCACATAGCGCCACATGATCTTGCGCGGTTTATCGATGAACGGCCAAATCACGTTGACGCCGCTGCTCAGCGTCGTGTGATATTTTCCCAAACGTTCGATGATGACGACTTCGGCCTGCGGCACAATGCGCAAGCCGCGCACGACCATCAAAATGATGAGCACCAAAAGCGTTAATGCGATGATTTGTATCGGATCCATAGCTCCTCCTGGTTGCTGGTTTCTGGTTGCTAGTGGCTGGTTGCAGGTTACTTGTTACAAGCAACCTGCAACCAGAAACGAGCAACCAGCTTACAAATACGACGAGCCTCCGTTCGGCCCGACGATGAGTTTGTTGCCCTCCACGCGCAGCACGCGCACGTGGCTGCCTTCGGATAAAATTAAATCGCCCTCGCTTCGGCTCGACCAAATTTCGCCTTCGACTTTCACCGCGCCTTGCCAGGCGGTGACTTCTTCTTGCACAATGCCGATCATGCCCACGACGCGCTCGGTGTTCGTGCGCGCCGCCGGATTATCGCGATGGAGAAGAAGCTTCATCAAAATCGGCCGCACGGAAATAAAGATAATAAACGCCGCGCCGGAGAAAACCAGCAATTGCACCGTCACGCTGAAATCCAGCGCCGCAGCCACGGCCGCGGCAAAGCAGCCGAATGAAAAGCACGACAGCACGAATCCCGGCAGAAAAATTTCCGCGATGCCGCACAACAATCCCGCGATGAGCCAAAACAGCCAAGCTTCCATAGTCAGGCCTTTTTAAAATTCATGAGGGTTTCTTTTCCACGCGAAATAGTGCCGCGCATGGAATGAATCTGGAAGCGAGTGCGCAGTGTGCTCGTGGCAAGCCGGCGAAGAGGAGAATGTGAGCATGGTTTCATGCGGGTATGAGAATGACTCCGGCGGGGCGAGAACGAGGTTCACGGTTTGATCAATCCCAACAACTGGGCAATGAATTTGAGCGCGTTTTGATTGAGGAAAATATTCGAGAACAGAAGAGTGATGAACATGATGGTGAATTTGCGATCGAGCACCACTTTCATGTTTTGGATTTCGCCTTCCAGTCTTACGACATCGGCTTTCGTGGCAAGTTCCTTGGTTAGTTCGTCTTTCAGTTCGAACTTTTTTTGCGTAAAAAGAAAATCGGCCTTGTTCTCGATGCGCTGCAAGGCCTCGTCGGTTTTTTTGTTGGAGGACTCTAATGCTTCATCCAACGCCTGCACGATGTCGCGCGTCTCTTCTTCGCCCAACCTTTTTTGCAGGCGTTGATAAGTTTCCGGTGACAGCAGCAATGCCATGAATCTACCCTATTGCGTTTGTGTTCAAGCGGCTTTCATTGCCAAAAGCATAAGCAAGTTTTTGAGAAAAACCAAGCCGATTTTCTCAAGCACGAAGCGAGCAAACCACAACCAAAGCATATCGGTAAGCGGATTTTTTAAAGCAAGCGGATAAAGCAAAAAGCTCTATCCGCTTCATTCGTACAATCCGCTTACAAAAGCCTTTGCTTTTGCCTCATAAAAAAGCATACGGCACAGGCAAGTCCGTCATCGTGCGCAAGCCGGGCGCGGCGTTGAGCACTTTCGGCACGGTGTTCACGAGCGCGCCGATGGTTCCCGTGTCGCCGAACACGCCTCCGTTGATGCGCATGCTAATCGGCGGATCGCCGCTGATCTCCACGCCGTCATAACTTTCTTTCGCGCCCACGAACATCATCCAATCGAACACCAGCGCGTCTTTGCCGGAAATCTTGCAGCGCAAGGTTTGATGAATGCCTGCAACTTGCCCCTTCTCCACCGTGAGATATTTCGTCTTCACGCGCTTCGTGGCCAGCACCGGCTGCAATGTTCCTTTATAGGATTCAATCTCCCAGCCCAAAGTTTTTGCCACGATCTGCGCGGACTCACGCAAGCCGATGTGCCCGAAGCCGCCCGCGGCCAAGCGCTTGCGAAACTCCGCGCGCGTCATGCCCGCGCCGATCTTCTGTTGGAACGGCAAACGCCGATTGCTCGCGTCGGCAATGCGCGAAATTTTAAGCGCCTTCACGTTCGTGCATACGCCCGTGAGACACAGCGGCAACACGTCCATCGTGAAACCCGGGTTCACGCCCGTGGCCACGACCGCGACATTGTGCTGTTTCGCCAAACTGTCGATGCGATTGCAAAATTCCGGATTGCGCTCATACGGATAGAACAACTCTTCGCTGGAAGAAACGATGTGGCTCCCGCTGCGGATGATCTCCGCAAGCTGGTCTTCAATTTTTTCGAGAAAAGAACTTGTGGTATGCACCACCACTTGCGGCCGCCATTCCGCGAGCGCGGCTTGCGCATCGCTGCGCACGATGGCGCCGATGGGATTCTTCAACCCACAAACTTCGCCAACATCGCGCCCCGTCTTTGCAGGGTCAATATCAATCGCGCCGACCAACTCCACCGCCGGTTTCTGCATTAACACGTTCACACACGCCTGTCCAATCGGCCCGAGGCCGAATTGTGCTACGCGAATTTTCATAAAAGCTTTCCTGGTTGATAAGATGAATTTTATGTGGAGTCATATTCACGACTCACGAATGTAGGCAAGTAATCCCAGCGTGATCATCGCGTCGGCTAGTAAAAGAGCGATTGGACTTTCTTCATCGTTTGGGGGTCCTTCTCCACTAAATGCAACAACACCAAAGCCGGCCCGCGCGGAGCGCGGACGCCACGTTCCCAGTCTCGCAGCGTGTTGAGGCTAACGCCAAAGGTTGCGGCAAAGTTGTTTTCATTCATCCCGGTTCGCAAACGCAAGCCTTTGACGTTGACGCGAGGAAGAACGTGCAGTTTGGTTCCGTTGTCGCGGCCTTGCGCAAACTCGAGCGCTTCTTCCAATCCTCGTTTGATGCTTTCGTAGGCTTTAATATTCACGGAGGAAAATAGTTTGAGCAATGCCGAATGTCAAATCCTTTTTCGAAAAGACACTTCGGCGGATCATTTTCACTACGAGGTTTGTTCCCAGCGCTTGAAAGGATTCCTTCTGAATGACATGAAATGAGGAGGATGGCACAACTCACGCGCGGCTCACCATCTGCACTTCCATCGCTTGCAAATGCATGCGCAGCACGCGGCTGGGGCCGCGCGTGATCGAGCCATTGACTTCGCGCACTTCGATCTGCTCATAAGGCTTTTCAATGATCGGCTCCGGCGCGATGGGCGTGGCTTTGTTCGAATATAAAATACGAAACGTTGTGCCCACGAGATTGCGGCCGTAATCCACGATCACCTCGCCGTGCCATTCGTATGAGGGATTCGTGTTCGCAACGATCACGATTTCCTGATCGCTCAACATGCGCGAAAACGCGAGCACGCCCGCTGGAAAAGTTGAAACCCCAAAGTGAAAACCATCCCCGGAGATCGGGCGAAAGTACTGCCGGCCATAACGCAGCGCGGGATGCGCCGCGCGCGCTGCCGCGATTTTTTTTATGGCTTGATAAAAAGCGTGCTCGCGGTCAAACGCATTGGGCTTGCCCCACAAGGCCTCGCGCACCGCTTCGAACGTTTGGCCGCTGCCGGTGAGGGCTTGCTCCGTGCCGTAATACAAACACGGAATGCCTTGCAGCGCGAACAAGCAGCCCGCGGCGAGACTGAGTTGATCAGCATACCGCCCCGGCTCGTTCGGCGCTTCATAATGAAAGCGATGATGTTGATCGTGATTGTCGAGAAACGTGACGAAGAACTTGCTGGCTTCGCCTTGGGAGCTAATCATGCCACGCTGCGCTTCTTTGCGATATTCGAACATGGCAATCACTTCCGAGGGCGCGAGGCGGCCTTTCGCCATCTCCGGCAATTTATAGAAGAGCGGAAAATCGAGCGCGGCGTCGACGCCGATGAGATCGCTGGTCTCCATGGCATTGCGGCCGAGGTAGCGCGCGATTTTGTTTTCATCGTCGTAAATCTCGCCGAAGGTGAAGAACTCTTTTTTGCCAATGCTGAACGCGAACTCGCGAATGGCGTTGGCAAACGTGCGCGCAAACTCCGGCTCGATGTATTTGAGGGTGTCGATGCGAAAGCCGTCCACGTCGAACTTGGCAATAAGATATTGATGCGCGCGAATCAAAAGCTCGCGCACGGGATAATACACGCCATACGCGGGCGTGAAAGTTTGAAAGCCGGTGTGCAGTTCTTTCAATGAAGAAAAATCGCCGCCGGCTTCATCGCCCTCGCCTTGCCGGCGGAAATAGGCGTTGCGCCGCAACTCCATCGGCCACACGCCGGCATCGGGATGCGCGCTCGCGTGCTCGGCTTCGGGCCAATCGCCGCGGCCATTGCCGTGCTCATCGCGCCAGCGAATGGGATAGGGATGATCGCGCCAGCGCGCGGTCGCGCCGTGCTCCGCATATTCGAACACATCGCCCACGTGATTGAGCACGATGTCGAAGATCACATAGATGCCGCGCGCGTGCGCTTCCTCGACAAGGCGGCGCAGCTCTTCTTCGGCAAGCTGCGGATTGCTGCGCGCGGCTTGCGGGTCGGAAGCATAACGCGGATCGATCTGCAAAAAATCTTGAATGCCATAGCCGTGATACGAGTACGGATTGTATTGGCAATTCTTCAGCACCGGCGAAAGCCATATCGCGCCGACGCCGAGCTGCGCGAGATAATCAAGCTCGGCGCGCACGCCGTCGAAATTGCCGCCTTGAAATTTTGCCTGCTCGCCGTGCCACGGCTCGGCAAGCGGCGGCGCGTTCGGATGATTGAAGCGATCCACGAGCAGAAAATAAATCCACTGATCGCGCCAATCTTCGGGTGAAGGAAACGGGCGCGGAATCTCGACGATTTTGCTCCCGACTTGCACGCGCGTAGTGGAGGGGGTGCGCATGTGATTGCAAGCTTGTTGTACTTCGTCGCTCCAAATTGAGGTGGGCATAGCGGCTCCTATGATACAAATGAGAGAAACAAACAATGCGCTCGTAGTTACGCCTTCAGGCGTTCGCTGCCGATTAACTAAAATGCACAACCCGGACGAGCCGGAAACAAAAGATGAACACGGAGCAAACAGAATCAACAGAGAAGGTCATGTCTGGAAAATTCTTTTAGCTTTGTAAGCTCCGTTTACTCGGTTTGCTCTGCAATTCCTATTGACGCTGGATCAAGGTGATGATCCTATAATGCGCGAACGCGAGATGTTTTGCAAGCACAAACTACCTCGGGCGCGCGAGGCTTGACTTTGCGCGGCATGCTCGCTATTATTGCGCCGGTTTTGGAAGCAGCACGCATCGCAATCTTAAACAAAGGAACAAGATCATGGCTGATATTCTGCACGACTTTCCGATCAACGTTTCCGCGCAGCGCGTGTTTGAAGCCGTGGCCACGCCGCAAGGCCTCGACACGTGGTGGACTTTGGAAAGCAGCGGCGCGCCGCAGCTTGGCAACGAATATGTTTTGAACTTCGGGCCGGAGTATATCTGGCGCGCGGCGGTGACGAAGTGCGTTCCGCGCGAAGCGTTTGAATTGCAACTGACGCACGCGGATAAAGACTGGATCAACTCGCGCGTGGGATTTATGCTGGAAGGGAAGGAGGGCAACACGCTCGTGCATTTTTATCATCGCCATTGGCCCGAAGCCAACGCGCACTATCGGCAATCGACATATTGCTGGGCCATGTATCTGCGCGTGCTGAAGCGCAATCTCGAAGCCGGTGAGTTCGTGCCGTATGCAATGCGTTTGGAAGTGTGAGGTAAATTGTCATTTGAAGAACCTGAATTTTGCATCTCATTTTCGCCCACTTGCGCCTGATGCTGTAAGCATCAGGCTAGGAGATGCAAGCCCCGCAAGCGGGGCTACTACCCACTGGGTAATGAGCGATCTTTAGATCGCTTTCAACTTTTAGTCTGATGCTTACAGCATCAGGCGGAGGTTGGCGGCATCATCAGTGCAAAACGCAGGCACTAAAAATTAACTCTGAAGCAGCATACAAGCAGCATTTAACCCCAAAGGAGAATCACACATGTCGGACTTGCGTTATCCCATTGGCCCTTTCAAAACGGAAGAGAACATGACGCCGCAGCGCCGCAGCGAGCTGATCGCCGCGATTGCGAGCGCGCCGGAAAAATTACGCGCCGCGGTTGCAGGTTTGAATGACGCACAACTCGACACGCACTATCGCGAGGGCGGTTGGACCGTGCGGCAAGTGGTGCATCATGTTGTCGATAGCCACATGAATGCGTACATCCGGCTCAAATGGACGTTGACGGAAGATGAGCCGACCATCAAAGCGTATGAAGAACAACTTTGGGCGGAGTTGCCCGAAGCGCGCACCGCACCCGTGGAAATTTCGCTCGCGCTGCTCGAATCGTTGCATCGCCGCTGGATCATGCAATGGCACGCGCTCACGCCCGCGGATTTCAGCCGCAATTGGCGGCATCCACAACACGGTTTGCGCTCGTTGGATTGGCTGCTGCAAATCTATGCGTGGCATGGGCAGCATCACACCGCGCATATTACGGCGTTGCGCGAGAGAATGGGATGGAAGTGAAGTAGCCCTGCCCCCTAGTGGGGCATTGATGGACCTGAATTTTGCACTCGAGCTGCCGCCAACCTCCGCCGGAATGTAAGCATCAGGCCAAAATTTGA
>CAYNDW010000034.1:0-17976 GCA_964395375.1 uncultured Cytophagia bacterium | reverse complement strand
TACCGGCGTGCGTCTCGCGCTCGGCGTGGCGTGGCTCGTGGTCGTTGCGGCGGAGATGATCGCGGTCAATTCCGGGCTTGGCTATCTCATCATTGACGCGCGCAATGCCGGCAAGCGCTACGATTTGGTCGTTGCCGGCATGGTGCTCATCGGGTTGATCGGCCTCTTGCTCGATTTTCTCGTGCGGCGATTGCAAACGCTCGATGAAATGCGCTGGGGATTCAGCCGGTAATTGTTTGTAGAGGTGCCTTTAGGCATAGCATATTATGTAACGTGTAATGAAGGGAGAGTGTATGGCAAGAGCACAAACAATTTCTTTGATTCGGCTTTGGGGCGCAGTTGCGCTGTTTGGTTGCTTCCCTTTGAGCACACATGTTTTGGCGCAACAGCCGAAAGGGCCGGTATACAGCAACGTCCGCTACGAAGATGATTACAGCTTTTTAAGCGATGGCCGCGGCAACGACCCCTTCAACCGCCTCAAAAAAATTCCTGTGGGCGGCAAAGTGGAGCTGACATTCGGCGGACAGTATCGCTTCCGTTTCGAGCGCGACGAGAATCGCCGCTTCGGCGCGTCCAATCCGCAGGCGCAAAGTTTTTATTTGAATCGGCTATATGTTTTTGCCGACGCGCAAATCGCGCAGCGCGTGCGCGCGTTCGGCGAATTCAAATATGCGGGCATCACGGATAACGAATTGCCCGCGCCGCTCACGGCGCACGAGAAGCCGGACATACAAAATCTCTTCGCGGAACTCGCGCTCGTGCAACGCGAGCGCAGTAAAGTTAGTCTGCGCGCGGGCCGGCAAGAGTTGCTCTTCGGCAAGCAACGGGTGATCGGTCCTTCGGATTGGCTTAATAGCCGGCGCACTTTTGACGCGCTCCGCATAACGGTCAAACAAGCGGGCTGGAAATTCGACGGCTTCGCCGCGCGCCCGCTGGAATTGCGCCCGGAGAAAATCAACAAGGCGGACAAGTCGCAAACGCTTGCCGGAGTTTACGCGGTGCGGCCCGCAAAAGGCAAAACATTCTCCGGGTATTATTTGGCGTTGCGGGAAAACGATCCGATCATCACCAACGGCCGCGGCGTGGCGGGAGATTTCATGTTTCACACGCTCGGCCTCGGCTTTGACGGGGCTGCCCGAAATTTTGATTGGACCGCGGAAGCGGCTTATCAATTCGGCGATTTCGGCGGAAACGATATCGCCGCATACATGGGTTCGTTGGAAGGCGGATATACTTTCGCCCCTCTCGGCCTGAAACCTCGTTTCGCGCTCGGGCTGAATCTCGCTTCCGGCGACGAGAATCCCGCGGATGCACGCAAGCAAACGTTCAATCAACTCTTCCCCACGGCGCATCCGTTTTTGGGCTGGGCCGATCAAGTGGGCCGGCAAAACGCTAGAGAACTCGAAGCGCAGTTGTCGTTCGCGCCGCATCGACGTATCGTTGCCAAGCTGCACGGCTTCAAATTTCTTTTGGCGGATAAACACGACGCGCTTTACAACGCGCCGGGCGCGGCAACGCGGCG
Organism: uncultured Cytophagia bacterium; assembly: GCA_964395375.1. Classification (GTDB taxonomy): domain Bacteria; phylum Zhuqueibacterota; class Zhuqueibacteria; order Zhuqueibacterales; family Zhuqueibacteraceae; genus JABWAN01. The sequence continues at coordinate 16,454 of CAYNDW010000034.1, read as the reverse complement.
CGATGCGACCGGCGCCGCCGGCAACGAGGTCGGAACCGAAGTGGACGCGGAAGTAATCTGCAATTTCAACGCGCACCTCAAGCTGCAGTTGGGTTACGTGCGTTTCATGCCGGGCGAGTTTATCAAAAAGACCGGCCCTTCAAAAAACCACAGCTTGTTTTATGTGATGGCACCCTTCACTTTTTAAGCACGGACGGTATTTGCGATGAAGCGAAATGACTCCCCTGTTGCTACGCTGAACCCGGCTGCTCCACCGAAGATCGTGATCCGCGATCTGTGGATGACTTTTCCCGGCAAGGATAAAGACTCGCAAGTGCCGGTGCTCGAAAACATCAACCTCGAAGTGCGCGAAGGCGAGTTTGTGTGCATCGTCGGACCTTCGGGCTGCGGCAAATCGACGTTGCTCAACATCGTCGGCGGATTTCTCTCCGCTACTTCCGGCTCGGCCGAGGTTGATGGTGAAATCGTCACGAAGCCCGATCCGCGGCGCGTTTTCATCTTTCAAGAGAACGGCGTGTTCCCGTGGCTCACGGTCGAAGAGAACATCGGCTTCGGCTTGCTCAAAAAAACGCAGGAAGAGCGGCAACGCATCGTGGCGCATTACATCGACATGGTGAGTTTGACTGGCTTTGAAAAAGCCTATCCGCGCGAGCTTTCGGGCGGCATGCGGCAGCGCGTGGAAATTGCGCGCGCGCTCGCCGCGAATCCCGATATTCTTTACATGGACGAGCCGTTCGGCGCGCTCGACTTTCTTACGCGTCTGCGCATGCGCGCAGAGCTGATTCAAATTTGGCAGCGCGAAAAGAAGACCGTGCTCTTCGTCACGCACGACGTGGAAGAGTCGGTGCAGCTTGCCGATCGCGTGGTGGTGATGGGTCGCCGGCCCTCGACCATTCGCAGCATCGTCGAAGTGCCCATGCCGCGGCCGCGCGATTTGGATTCGCCTTCCTATCTCAGCATTCGCGACGAAATTTTTGAAACGATGGGTCTCGATCATTCCGGCATGACCACAGCGGAGCAAGGCAAAACCGCGATCGCGATGAGCGCGCCCACCGCGGTGGTCAGCTCGCGCCGCGCGGGCAAACTCGATGCGGATGTGATCATCGTTGGCGGCGGCCCGGCCGGCTCCGTGCTCGGCACGTATCTCGCGCAAGCGGGCGTGGATCACATGATCATCGACAAGGCGCATCATCCGCGGCCGCACGTGGGCGAATCGCTGGTGTGCTCCACCACGGGCATTCTCGAAGAGATCGGCTTTATGCCCATGATGCGCAAGAAGAATTTTATCGTGAAGCGCGGCGTGAGTTGGACTTCGTGGCTGGAGGAGGGCGAGATCGATTTAAGCTTTGAAGAGTTCGGCAGTCACAATCACGCGTATCATGTCGATCGCGCGAAGTTCGACGACTTGCTGTTGCAACACGCGCGCAATCACGGCTCGCGCGTGCTCACCGGCGTGCAAGTGGAGCACGTGAATTTTGATCGCAAGGGCGCGGCCAGCGGCATCTCCGCGAAAGTGGGCGGTTCGAGTGTGTCGCTCAAAGCGCGGCTGGTGGTGGATGCTTCGGGCCGGCAAACGCTGCTGGGCCGGCAACTGCAATTGCTCAAGCCCGACCCGGAGTTTCGCCAATTTGCGGTGCATGCGTGGTTTCGCGATTTTGAGCGCGGCAAGCCGGCCACCGCGGATAACATCCATATGCATCTTTTGCCGCTCGCGCGCGGGTGGGCGTGGCAAATTCCGATCAATGCGGAGATCACTTCGATCGGCGTGGTGACCGATCGCGAAGATTATGTGAAGGCCGGCGAGGAAGTGGAAAAGTTTTTTGCCTGGACCACGGGCTTGAATCCGACGCTGGCAGCGCGCTTAAAAAACGCCAAGCGTGTGCGCGAGTTTCGCATGGAGGGCAATTACAGCTACGCGCTTTCGCAATTCACCGGCGACGGCTGGCTGGCAACGGGCGACGCCGCATACTTTGTCGATCCGGTGTTCTCTTCGGGCATGAGCATCGCGATGCACTCCGCGCGTTTCGCCGCGCCGGTGATCATCGAAGCGCTCGGCGATAACGACGTGAGCCGGGCGCAGCTTTCGCCCTACGAAGAAAAGATGCGCTCCGGCGCCGAGGTGTGGCGCGATTTCGTGCGGATGTTTTATGATAATGCGCCAATCTTCAGCCGCGTGGTTTCCGAAAGCGCGCAGCGCGTGCAAGCGCTGCGCTTGTGCGAAGGCGAAGTGTATGAAGACGCGGCGCAACAAACGCTGGCGCAACTGCGCGAAGGCTTCGCGACGATTCGCCAAACGCCGTCGCATCCGCTGCGGAAATATTTGGCGCGCACGGAGTTGGCAAGCTCGTAATAACGACGAAGAGCATGTTTGGAAAGTCCCCCTTTGAGGGGCATAGGTGTCAAGCTAAACAAATTTGTCCAATGTATTCCCCCCTTGAGGGGGGTGTTCTTTAGGGCAAAGAGAAGCTTAAAATTGTTGGGCGCCATTGCAATGCTTTTCAAAAATGTTCTTGATTCGTTGATGACACCGAGCGACACCCCCTCAAGGAGGGAATAGTCGGATGCTCTACTTTTCAAATGAGGTGGAGTACAAAAAAAATATAACCCATGTTCTTCGGGCAAGCCGGAACGCTTGCCGTCATTTTAATTTAGGAGAATTGCTCATGCAAACAAAATTGCTGTGTCGTACGCTGGTCGTGGCCATGATGTGCAGTGTGTGGGCGGCAAGTTGCCGTTCGCAAAACACCGAATGCCAGAAGGCCGACACTTCGCCCTCGGCGTTGAAGTGCGTTTCCAATTCAAGTCCGCTTACGCCGCCGGCGTTGACCAGCGGCGCGCAGTATGTTGCCCTCACCGATCCGGCGCGAACGCCATACGCCACGTTTCTCTATCGCGATTCTTCGAATCAAATGCCGACTGTGCATCGCATCAAAGGCGAGGCCATTGCCAAAGCGTTGCAGCCGTTGAACGCAAGCGGCAATGTTGATTTAACCAACGGCAAGTTCGCGGCGATTGCCGAGGGCATGTCCAACACGCGCGATGAGATGAACGCATTCAACACCTTGCTCACGAGCCGCAAGAGCGAGTTGCACGCCGCGTTCACGTTTGTGAATCTCTCGCAAGGCGGCTGCGATTTATTCTGTTGGGTGGATAAAGGCGTGGGCGCGAGCAATAAACAAGTGCAGGTCGCGTTCGTGAAGCATAGCAACAATCGTCCGCAAAAAGCCGACGGCACGCCCGAAGATCCCAACAGCGCGTTTCCCGACAAGGCGAGCAAAAATTTTCCGACGCATGCGCAGATTACCAAGGCACAGTTGAAGACGCGCTTGCTGAACATGAAGAAGGAATATCCGAATCTAAAAATGGTGTTCTTCACCAGCCGCGCCTTCGGCGGTTGGACCTGCGCGCCCGCGGGCAGTAATTATCGCGAGCCGGTGGCATATGAAGAAGGCTTCGCGGTGAAATGGTTGATCGACGATCAAATCACCGGCCGCGATCCCGAGCTGCGTTTCGAAGGCGCGAATGCGCCCGCGCCGTGGATTGCGTGGGGCCCGTATTTATGGGACGCGCAAAAGTGGACGCAAGATTTGTTCAAATCCGACGGGGCGCATATGTGTGAAAAAGGAACGGCCCTCGTCGCGCAAATGTGGTTTGATTTTTTCATGGCCGATAACACGGCGCGCCCGTGGTTTGCGAAAGGCGGCGCAACACGCGTGGAAGAACGCGAAGCGGGCCATGCGCCGCATGCCGCCGAGTTCGCGCTGTGGCCGAATTACCCCAATCCCTTCAACGCGCAAACCGAGATTCAATTTGCGCTGCCCGCGCCGAGCGAGCTGCGACTCGCGATCTACAATCTCCAGGGCCAACTCGTGCGCACGCTGTGGCATGAGTTCGCGCAAGCGGGCGTGCATAAACTTTCGTGGGACGGCTTGAATGATCTCGGCCAGAGCGCGCCGAGCGGAGCGTACATTTACAAACTCGAAGCCGGCGCCAACGTTTTCACGCGCACGCTGACGCTGTTGAAGTGAAGCGCCGCTTGTGAGGCATTGAAAACGTCTCGCGAGCAGTACTATTGAATGTGCAGTCAGGAAAAAGTGAGTGGTGGAGCCACCCCGCCGAGCTACAGGAAAAGCTCGCCTTCTTTCCTCGCAAGAAAAACTTGCCGTCCATCTGAGTGTCGCGAATCTTCTTATGAGTTTTTATTTTCAAATTCGGTAATCCCCTCCACGAGTTGTCATTCAGTAGGAATCTTTTTACTCGCCGGCGATACTGCCCAATGCTTAAAAAGATTCCGGCTGAATGACACGGTACGGGGGCACGTACTTGATTAACGATTTTGATCGTCAAATTGCACTAGAGTAAAGCGCTCGCGCGATTTTTATCGTTGAAGTTTTGTTGTTCTCGCTTCGCACGTTTTTCTCAAGTCTCGTTCTTTTGCGCCATGCTCAACTTGCCCGAAGCCGTTTACGACGAGTATTTGCCCGCATTGCCGACGGCGACCAACACCGACGCCATGTGCGAAGTTTTTCAGCGCGAGTTGCCGGACTTTGCCGCACGCAAATATCGCATGATCGATATTTCCATAAAACAGTTTCAACACCGCCCGGGCCGCAAGGCGGAGCTGATCTACTCGCTGCGCTATTGGGACGAACAAGCCCAGGTCAAGAAACGGCAGTTTGTTTTCATCGTGCTCTTGCCGCAGGAGGCCGCGGAAGCCCAATATGAAACCGCGCGGCAACGGCAATATGCGCAAACGGAAGCCGTGCCTAGTGTCCATTTTTTTCCGCGGCTCGGCATGGTGCTGTGGTCTTTTCCGAACGACCCCAAGATGAAGCATCTGTACCTTGTGGTGGAGACGGCTTCGCTTCGCGATATTCTGAGCAAGCATTGGGACGATTTGCGCCTCACGCCGGATCATCGCCTGTGCGGCGTGGAGACCGATATCAGCAAATATGCGCCGCAAGATCGCTGCACCTGTAAACACACGCTCGCGCTGGAGCACCGCGGCCGGCCGGAAGAGTTGGTGCTTTTCAGCAAAACCTTTAGCCCCAAAACTTTTGCCGAACCGATCTATGAGTTGATGCAAGCCCTGTGGCGCGCGCCGGTTTGCCAAACGGGAATTTTGATCACGCCCGAACCGCTGTTTTACGATCCCGCGTTGAACACGATCTTTTGTCGCGGCGTTCCCGGCGGGCACGCGCTGGATTTGCTCGATCGCGTCGATTTGAATGACGTGACCGCGCAAACCGGCGCTGCACTCGCCGGGTTGCAGCGCAGTGATTTGCCGCTCGGCAATTTCCGCGCGCGCGACGGAGAAATGACGGGGTTCGAAGAGGGCATGCAAATACTCGTGCGCTATGACGGAGGTTATCGCTCCCGCCTCGAAGCAATGTGCGAAGCACTCTGGGAGCGCTTGCCCGATCTGCCGCCGCTCGAAACGGTTCCGGTTCACGGCGCATTTCGGCTGCCGCAATTGCTGCTCGTGGAAAACAAAATCGCGCTGCTGGATTTCGACGGTTTCCTTGCCGGCGATCCCATGTTGGACGTGAGCAGTTTCATTGCGCACCTGTTCTATCTCGTGGTGAAGGGCGAAGTGACGCGGGCGCAATACCACTCCGCGGCCGCGCATTTCACGCGCGCCTATGCCGAGGCCGCACCGTGGGGTTTGCCGCGCGAAGTGTTGCAATGGTACCTCGCACTCACGCTCATTGCCAAGCAAGCCAAGAAGTGCATTCGTTTGGCAAGAGACAATCATGCGGTGAAAGTCGGGCAGTTGGTGGATTTTGCCGAAGCCGTGTTGCGCGGAGAAGAGTTGCCGGCGGTTTAGAATGAATGGTGAATGGTGAATGGTGAATGGTGAATGACCATTGGCAATTTACCATTTACCATTCACCATTCGCATGCGCCCTCTTCGCGTTACGATTATTTTTCCAGAGCAAGAAGATAACCCACAACCTGCGAACGAGCCGTGGACGCTATGAGCTTTTTACACGATCCCCTGCTGCCCCATCTTGAGCGCGTCGCGGACGTCGCAACGATGACGGAAACGTTTGCGCGCAAGCTGCGCGACGCTTACGCGCACTTGCATCTCAAGCTGGAAGATTGCGCCCTCGAACGCGTGCAGCATCGTCGCGGCCGGCGCTGCCGCGTGCTCTATCGTTTGCGCCTGCGCGACGCGGAGAGCCGGGCGCACGAGCAATGGTTCTCCGGCAAGCTCGTCCGCCCCGGACAAGCGCAGCGCCAATTCGAGGAAGCGCTTTATGCGCGCGAGCTAAAAAACGGTTGGTGGAAGCCGGTGGAGCTTTGGCCCGAGTTGAATTTGATCGTGTGGGCGTTTCCCAACGATCCCGAAATGCCGGGCTTGTTGTGGGCGAGCGATGCCGAGCGCGTGCGCGCGCACGTGAACGCCAATCTCGCGCACTTTGGCGTGGACTCTTCCTGGCGTTGCGAGAGCGTGCGTTGTGTGCGCGTGAAATACATGCCGGGCAAGCGCTGCGTGCTGCGTTATCATGCGCAGCTCGTGCATCCCGAACATGCGGAGCGCAGCCTTTCTTTTTATAGCAAAACTTACAGCGGCGGCATGAGCCGGTTTCATTTTCAAAACCTGCGCGCCGCGCATGAGCAGATGACAAAGATCAACATTCCGCGGCCGCTTTTGCATTGGGAAGAAGCGAATACCTATTGGCAGGAGCCGTGGGAAGGAACGCCGCTCATTGACACGTTGCCGGCGCGGGATTGGGAAATAACTTTCACGCAATTGGCGCGCGTGCTCGCCGACTTTCATCAAAGCCATTGCGAAGCTTTCTCCGCCGCGGACACGCTCGATCTCGCGCTTGATTCCGCGGAAGAAGACGCGCCGCGCCTCGGCGCGCTCTTACCGCAGCATGAAGCAATGCTGCATGAAGTTTTGCGCGTGCTCCGCGTCGCGCGCGAGCCTTTGGCCCGGGCCGGCGCGCCGCTTGTGCCCCTACACGGCACGCTGCGTGTCGAGCAATTCCTCGCGCGCGGGGAAGAATATGCGCTCATCGATTTCGACATGGCCTGCTTGGGCGATCCGCACTATGATCTCGCGGAGTTTTTGACTTCGCTCCAATTTTTGCAATTCACCTGCGGGTGGGAGCGCGCGCGGTTGGAGCAGGCCATGCAGCAGTTTCAAGCAGTCTATGCGCAACACGTTTCTTGGCCGCTGGAACCGGAACGCCTCGCGTGGTATGCTGTGGTGTCGCTACTGGATAAGCTGCACGACGCGCTCAAGGGTTTGGATCGCACCGCGCTCGCGCGGCTTGATGAAATTATCGCGTGCATGAACGAATGGTTGCTCGTAGTAACGCCTCTAGGCGTATGAGGTCACGTGCTTGAGACACCTCTTGCAGTTTGATTTTCAGATATGGCAATCGCCTCAAGAATTGTCATTCAGCAGGAATCCTTTTACTCGCTGGCGATACTGTCCAGTGCTTAATTCTACTTCAACAGATTTCATTTTCTGCCCGCGAATCACACGAATGACGCGAAAAAAGCATTCGTGTGTTTCGCGTCATTCGTGGGCACGGTTTTTAATCTGCGGAAGTAGAATTTAAAAGACTCTTTCTGAATGACACGGTTGGGACGCGTGTTCCATTACCGAATTTGATAAAGCGTTACTATGAACACTACGCAAATCAGAATATGAACCTCGTCTTCATTCGCACCAAAACCGAGAGCACGGTCTTCGCGCGCAACGAATTAACCAACGGTGCGTTGGATTCCGTCGCGCTGCAGCAGATGAAAATCTGGGCCAAGTCCGGCAGCAGCTCGAAGAATATTATTTACGGGCTCAAGTATTATGAACTCGTGTCGCGCTTTGAAGAATGGAAATTTTGGGACGGACCATTCAAAGCGCTGGCGAGCGAGGGCACGTGGCCGGTGAAGCTCTTTCCCTGCGCGCAAGAGTTGACCTCCGACGCGGTGACGCAATATATCTATGAGCACGGCCAGCCCGATTTTTTATGGGTCGAAGGGCCGGACTTTCCCGCGTACCTCGAACAGATTTTTGATCTCTGCCCGGATAGTTTTAAAATCGTTTACTCGAAAGATTGGCGACCGTGGCGCATCGAACAGCTTGACGAATACGATCTCTGTTTGGTCGATGAAGAGTGGGAAGTCGCGGAGGTCGCGAAGTATCATCCCCACGTGCAATGCGCGATTTGGGATAAGCTCATCGACTATGAGCAAACGCACTTCCCCATTCCATGCGAGAAGATTTACGACGTGTGTTATGTGGCTTATTTGCGGCCGCGTAAAAATCATGAATTGCTTTTTCAGGCCTTGAGCCAAGCGCCGGGCCGTAAACTTTCCTGCGTGTGTGTGGGCGATGACCGCAAAGGCAATCGCGCGGAGTTGGAACGACTCGCCGCGGAGTTGGCGATCAATGTGCATTTTACCGGCGAAGTTTCGAAGGCGGAAGTGAATCGCTACGTCAATCAATCCAAGATCGGCGTCATGTGTACCGTGCTCGACGCCGCACCGCGCGCGATTTTGGAATACATGGCCGCGGACGTGCCCGTGCTCGTCAACCGCGAGCTTTGGGCCGGCGCGCGTTATGTCGGGCCCCAAGCCGGTTTGGTGAAAGCGCCGGAAGAGTTTCATCTCGGCCTCGCGGAGTTGGTGGAGAATTATCAGAGCTATGCGCCGCGCGCGTATTTGCTTGAAAATTTTTCATTCGAAAAAGTGTTGCGCAAATTCCTGAACCTCTTGCGGCAAGCGAGCCAGGAATTGAAGACGCAGCATGCGGCGAATGATTGAATCTTAGAATGTGAGTCATAACGAGATGGCCATGCGAACCAAGCTATTCAAGCTCAGTGATCTTTATCATGCTGCGAGTTGGCTGTTAACCCGAATCGGTTACTCGCTCTTTCCGCTACTGGTCTTAAATCGCTATGCGACTTTGAAAGGGCGCATCAAAGCGTTGACTTCGGAAGAGCGTTTTACCGTCAAAAAAAATCTCGTTACAACATTCGGAGAGACGCACAGCGAAAAAGATATCGACGAAATCGTGCGCCGATATTTTGAGTTTGCGGTAAAGTTCGAAATGCTTTTGCGGGCGCTGCCTTTGAAAGGCTGTGCCGCGCTAGCGCGCTGCCCGGTCGAAGGCCTGCATCATTTAGACGCGGCATTGGCGCAGGGCAGAGGCGTCATTCTGGTTTCGGCGCACTTTGGTTACGCGCGGTTGGTGGAATACATACTCAAAATGAAAAATTATAAGATAAGAGTGGTCAGGTCGCGCTCGGAAATGATGAATCACGCGGAGAAAAGGCAAAAAAAATTAAGCGAGGGGCTTACGGCATTTGCCGGCTTCATGCACCGGCGGCTGCAGACTCCCATACTCGTCGCCGAAGAGCGGGAGTTGTTCGCCGGAATCAACGTAAGGCCTTTGGTCAAAGCGTTGAATCAAAACGACGTTTTGTATTTGATGGGCGACGGCACTCGCGCCATGAAGTTTGTCACGCTGGATTTCTTGGGCTTCCAACTTCCTTTTCCAACCGGCTATCTCAACGTTGCTCTGGCAACCGGCGCCGTCGTTTTGCCGGTGTTTGCCGTGGATGCAGCAAATCGATATGGAATCAAGCTCATCATCGAAAAGCCGCTGGTGCTGGTGCAAGAAGAGCCGCCGTCGCCAAAGGCGGTCAATAGTAATGTGGAGAGTTTTGCGCGTGCCTTTGAAGCCTACGTGCAGCGCTATCCCCATCTTTACAAAATGTTCAGTAGTCAAAAGAAGTTCGAACGGAGGCTTGCGCGAAGCAGGGGCGAGGTCGCCGAGCGCTACATTCCCGGTCGCAGACGCAGCAACGAGAAATTTTCCGAAAGCGAAAAATGAACGAGAAATGGTTTAGACCCAGCGATCTGTATTGGCCGGTTGTGTGGCTGTGTGGCAAAATGTTTTACGCCGTTGCGCCCGTTCCGCTGTTATTCCTGTGGGCCAATCTCAAGGGTTGGTACAAGTCGCTCACCTCGCCGCAACGGACGGCGGCCTACAATAATCTGTTCGCGGTCTTTGGCGATGTGAAGAGCGAGCGTGAAATTCGCGCCCTTGTGCGCCGGCATTTTCAATATGCCGAGAAGAATGAATTGACTTATCTCTTGCCGCGCTTGCCGGTGTTCGCCCGGCCCGAGCGCTGGCCCGTGGAAGGTCTCGAACATTTGGAAGCCGCGTTGGCCGCGGGCAAAGGCGCCATTCTGCTTTCGGCGCATTACGGCTATGCGCGCATGATCAAGCCGATTCTCAGCATGCGAGGCTATAAAGTTTCCATCGTCGGGCCCAAAGCCGGTATTCGATATAGCCGAAGATACAAACAAGAGCGCGAGCAAAAACGCTCGGAGTTCACGCGCTTCGGAAAATTCATGCACCAACGCTTGCAAGTGGCGCGCGACTCTTATGACGTCATCGACTTGGCGGCCACTCTCAACATCCGGCCGTTGGTGCAGGTGTTAAAGCGCAACGAGATTTTATTTATTCAAGGCGACGGCCTGCACGCGGCGAACTTGGTTAATGTCGAGATTTTGGGCCAGTCCATTCCTTTTCCGCAAGGCATCATGAGCATCGCGCGCGGAACCGGCGCGGCCGTTGTGCCGGTGTTTGCCGTCGATACGCCCGGCAACTTGGGCCTGAGAATTGTCATCGAAACACCGATATGTTTTGGCGAGGACGTGGCTGCTGCGCCGGATACGGCGGCTGCGCACATAGAAAAGTTCGCACGCGTGTTTGAATCCTATGTGAAGCGCTATCCTCATCTTTATAGATGGACACGGGAAAAGTGGATGGAAAAACGGCGCGAGCGCGGCAAGAGAACGGTGCAAGAGAGATATAGCGAGCTTCATTCAGGAGCAGCAATGAATCCCGACCAAGTTTGACAATCAAAACGTGCGGTTAAAAGTATCTTGCGCAATTTTCCGTTTTTTGAAATTGTTCGAACTTAGCTTGGCGGTGCAAAAGATATGAACAACAAATTCAGGTTAAGCGACGTTTACTGGGCGCTCGTTTGGCTGGCGCTGAAGATCGTTTATCTCATCGTGCCGGTGCCGCTTTTGTTTTTGTGGGCGAGAATGAAAGGCTTCGTGCTCTCGTTTCTTTCCAAAGAGCGCTCCGAAGTCATAAAAAATCTCGCCAACATTTTTGGCAATGAAAAAAGCGAAAAAGAAATTCGCGCTATTGCCCGGCAACATTTCATGCATTTGGAGCGGCTGGAATTCAGCAAGATTTGGCGGAAGATTCAAGGCTTTGCCTTTGCGAAACGCTGCCCGCTTGAAGGCTTGCAGCATTTGGACGCAGCGCTGGCCGAAGGCAAAGGCGCGATTTTGCTCACCGCGCATTACGGCTACAGCCGGCAGATCAGGCACTTTCTGCGCTTGCACAATTATCCCGCGTGGATCGTCGGCTCGCAGCTTCCCAAAGACAAGCCCGACCCGCTTTCGAAATTCGGCCGCTTCCTGCACGATCGCGTGTTCAAGATTCCGGAGTTTAAAGTTGAAGAAGAAAATGATTTGCCGACCGGTTTGAATATTCGCCCGCTCGTGCAAAAACTGCAGAAGAATGAAATCGTCATTCTCACCGCGGACGGCTTGCGCGCGAGCAACGTGGTCGAAGGCAAGCTGCTGGGCGTGCGCACGGCGTTCGCGACCGGCTCGGTGAGCCTCGCGCGCGGCACCGGCGCGAAAATTTTGCCCGCGTTCGTCGTCGATTCCGGCTCCGGTTTGATCGGCCTCAAGCTTTGCCTCGAGCCGCGCTTGGAGTTGCAATACACCGATAATCCCAAAGATGATTTCAAAGCCAACCTCGCACAGTTTGCGCGCGTCTTTGAAACGTATATGATGCGCTATCCGCATCTCTCGCGTTGGACCAAGCGCGAGTTCTTCGGCAAACGTCATAAAGCGCTCAAGGCCGTGGTCGCGGATAGATACCGCGGCCATTTCAAAGCGCGCAAGGCCGAGTTGGGGCTGGCGCAGTAAGGCTTTCGCACGAGCTACGAGCGCAGCTCTAAAAGAACGGGCCTCACCCGGATCAAATGCGCACGCGGAAAAAGCTTTTGCCGCTCAGCGTGCGCTTTTGCTCCGTGTGCAGCAGCAAAAAACTTTCTGAACTTCGTCAAAGCCATATGACCCTCGACCTCGTCTTCGTGTGCCAGCAAGGTGAGCTGGAGGTGATGAGCGCAATGCTCGCGGCCTCGCTGCGACGCGTTTGCGGCAACGAGGTGAATCTGCATGCGGTGGAGCCGAGTCCGCGCGAAGTCTATGGCACGGTTTCGCCCGCAGCGCGAAAATTTTTAGACGGCCTCGGAGTGAAGTGGTATTCGTTTTCCAATCCGATTTCCGACGATTATAAAATTTTCAACAAGCTCAACGCCTTCAACATTGAGCCGCGCGGCGACCGCATTCTTTTTTTAGACAGCGACATCCTCATTCGACGTTCGCTGGCGCCGTTGGAATCTTACTTCAAACGACCCTTCGCGGCAAAGAGCGGCAACAAGCAACGTTTCTCTCGCCGCGCGGAAGATTGGCAACCGGCATATGGGTTGTTTGATTTGCCCGTGCCGGAAATACGTTGGCCCGGCTCCGATAGCCACGAATGGGCGCCGCCCTATTTCAATGCCGGCGTGATACTCGTCGATCCCGCATTGAATTTTTCGGAACTGTGGATTGACACCTGCCGGCGCATTCACTTTGCCGAAAGCGTGCAAATGGCAAATCGCGGCACCGTGCAAGTCGGCTTGCCCGTCGCGCTCTATCGCAGCAATATTCCGTACGCGTTGTTGGATCAGCGTTTCAATTTCGGTTTGAGCAAAGGCTGGCTGCAAACGCGCCGCGCCTGGGCTGAGGAAGAAGCGCACGTCGTGCATTATTTCAATCCGAAAAATTTGACGGTCGATCCCGTCATTCATCGCGAAGTGTGGCAACTCGTCAAAGATTTTCAGTTGGAAGAGATTCTGGCTTTGTCGGAAGGCGGGCAGAAGGTGCTCAAATCTTTCAAGCGCGAGCCGATGGAGATGAAGCCTCGTTCGTCGTTGTTTACAGTGCCGGCGCAGTATGAGCAAGAGGCTGCGCCACGCGCCTCTTCGCCCTCAGCCCTCGGCCCTCAGCGCATGGCTTTCATCACCGGCATCCCCGGCAGCGGCGCGAGCCGGCTCGCTGCGTTGCTTGCGGAGTTGCCGGATATTGCGGTCATGCACGAGCCTAAGCTCAATGCCGAATTGCTGCACTCCGAAAACTTGGAAGCACTCGGCTTGGCTTTGCAGCATTGGCGCAACGATTTCAGCAAAACGCAACCACCTGCGGACTTTGTTTTAGCCACAAAGCACACGCTTGGCTATCTCTCGCATCTCGAACGCATGGTCGAAGCGTTTCCCCAAGCAAAATTTTTTGTGATGGTGCGCCATCCGTTTGACGCCATTCCGCATTGGCTGAAGCAACCGGCTTATGGCGAAGCACGATTTATAGAAGAAGACGAGTTGGCCGGCATTGCCGCGCCGAGCCTTTGTTCCGCGCAGCGCGAGAGTCTTGCCGAGTTGCAACCCTTGAGCGACGTTGCCATGAAGCGCGCCGGGCTGTGGGATTATTTTGCCGATCTTGCCCGGCGGCACGCTCCTGCGGTTCACATTTTTCGCTACGAAGATTTGCGGGAAAATACTTCCGCGGTTTTACGACATGCGTACGGCTGCCTCTTTCCCGAACGCGAGTTGGATTTGCCGCAGACGAACTTTCAACGCGACGAGCATGCAGCGACCGGCGCTCTCACCGTGTGGGATAAAGAATGCATTCGCGCAATCTGCAGCAACAACGCCGGCGCGTTTGGTTATCAGCTTTATGATGAATAAAGTGTTCGTAGTAACGCCTTCAGGCGTCGCGCGTTGGAATTTTATCCGCTGCGAAGTTTCGTGTCAATCTCGACGATTTACGCCTAATGAGTTTTGATTTTTAAATTGGGTAATCCCTCCCAAAACTGTCATTCAGAAGGAATCTTTTTACTCGCCGGCGATGCTGCCCAGTGCTTAAAAAGATTCCTGCTGAATGACAGGGCACTGGGGCGCGAACTTGATTACCGGACGGGATCGTTAAAAACTACTACTTGAATTTTGCACTCGTGTTGCCGCCAACCTCCGCCTGATGCTGTAAGCATCAGGCTAAAAGGTGTAAGCGATCTAAAGATCGCTTGCACCCATTGGGTGAGAGCCGACTTTAGTCCATAGGTGTCAAGCTAAGGCGGAGTGCCCGAACAATTCCCCCCTTGAGGGGGGCCAGGGGGGTGTCGCTCGGCATCATGATGAACTGAAGTGTAGCTTCTGAAAGGTAGCGCAAGGGCGCACATGATTTCTATAGTGATCTTTGGCCTCAAGAACACCCCCCTAACCCCCCTCAAGGGGGGAATACGTTGTGCAAATTTCTTTAGCTTGACACGTATGGACTTTAGTCGGCTTGCATCTCTTAGCCTGATGCTTACAGCATCAGGCGATGGCAGGCGAGATCATTCGTGCAAAATTCAGGTACTACAAACGCAACTTGGAACCTCAACTTCGAGCACCTCATGAAACTGGACGTCGTTTTCGTTTGCCAAGCAGGCGCTTTGGAAGCGCAAGCCGCATTGCTCGCGGCTTCGGTGCGCAATCATTGCGGCGAGCACGCTTATCTTCACGTCATCGAGCCGATACCACAGGAAGAGTACGGCACGATTTCGCCGGCCACGCGGCGCTTTCTCGACGATCTCGGCGCGAAGTGGTATCAATTTCGAAATCCGATCTCCGACGAGTACAAAGTTTTCAACAAGCTCAACGCCTTCAACATTCAACCGCAAGGCGACCGCATTCTTTTTTTAGACAGCGATATCATCGTGCGGCGCGCGCTCGATGGTTTGCAAGCGTACCGCAATCGTCCCTTCGCCGCCAAATGCGGATTCCAGCAAGCCTTCTCCGCGGATCCCGAAGATTGGAAACCGATTTATCGTTTGTTCGACCTGCCCGTTCCCGAGGTGCGGTGGCCGGCCTCGGATAGCCACGAATGGGGCCCGCCCTATTTCAGCGCCGCGGTTATTCTCGTTGATCCCGCGCTGAATTTTTCAAAATGTTTGATCGATACGTGTTTGACCATTCATCAAAACGCCGAAGCGCTGAAGCTCAAAAAACTCGGCACGGCTCAAATCGGGCTTTCCGTTGCGCCGTATCGTTTGCATGCCGAATGCGCGTTGCTCGACAGTCGTTTCAATTTCGCGCTCACCGGCAGACGCGTGAAGAACTTCAACGGCAATTGCGGCTATATGGCCGGCCACATTTTTCATTACGGCAATGTCTCGCGCTTGATGAAAACGCCCTATTTGTTTTATGAAGTTTATCAACTCTACAAACGCTTCGATCTAAACGAAATTTTTGAGCAGGAGACTTCGTGGCACACATTGCTTTTTGCGCTCGAAGGTTTGGATGAAACTCCTGCGGAGGTAGCGCGCCTCAAACCGCAATCCTCTTTCTGGGAGCTTCCGGAAAAAAAGCAAAGCGCAAAACATTTCATGATAAAAAAAGAAAGCGCGGCGAAGCGACCTCCGGTTTTTATCACCGAGATTCCGCGCAGCGGCGCTCCGCTCTTCGCGTCGTTGCTGGCAAAATTGCCGAACGTCACGGTGCTGCCGGAGCCTAAGCCTGCGAGCGAGTTTGCCTCGTTCGCAGAGTGGGTGGCAGCGACAATAGAGTGGCGAACGCAGAACGAAATCGAGCACACGCACAAGACCAACGCCATTCTCGCCACGCAGCACGCGGCGAGTTGTTTGGCGCATGTGGAGGCGCTCTTAAAAACTATTCCGGAAGCATTGGTGTTTATCCTCGTGCGCAATCCGCTCACCACGCTCGCGCAATGGAGCGATTCGCCCGCATTGAAAAATGCAGGCTTACTCGAAACGGACCGGCTCGCGGGTGTGCATGCGCCCAATCTTGCGGAGCATCGCCGGCAGCAACTGGCTGAATTGCAGAAGCTCAATGAGCCAATGATGCGGCGCGCCGGCTTGTGGAATTACTTCGCCGGACTCGCGGACACGCACGACGAGCGTATCCAAATCATCCGCTATGAAGACGTGCTCGAACACCCGGCGGTCGTGCTCGCGCATCTCGGCGCGACGTTGTTCGCCGGGCAAGAGTTGGCGTTGCCAAATGTTGATGCACATTTTCAAAAAAAGGAAGACGGAACCGCAACGCTGACAGAGCAGGAGCGCGAATGTCTCAGAGCCGCGTGCTCCTACAACGCAGGTGCGTTTGATTATGATCTTTATGCCGATTAAAGCATTTCAAATTTTCAATTGCAAATTTTAAATTAAGAAGTTGCAATGCTTTTAATTGGGGCCGAGTGCCGTGCTACGAATTTTAAAAGAGACGACGCCATGCAAGGACCTTTTCCAATCATTTGCCGCGGCCACTCTGGCGGCCGTTTGCTCGCGGAAGCGTTTTGCC
>CAYNDW010000033.1:0-18249 GCA_964395375.1 uncultured Cytophagia bacterium | reverse complement strand
GGCCAAGTTCTTTGATGTTCTTGCGAAAGTCGCGAATCTGATTGGGATCGAGGCCTGCGGTAGGCTCGTCCATAATCAACACCGGCGGATCGTGCAACAATGCCGTGGCGAGTCCGACGCGCTGGCGATAACCGCGCGAGAGTTTGCCAATCGGCTTTTCGAGCACGTAATCCAGCGCGCATTGTTTGATCACGGTGTCGATGCGCTTGGTCAATGTTGCCGCGTCTAACCCGCGCACTTCGCCGAAGAAAGTCAGCGACTCCAGCGGCGTCATGTCTTGATAGACCGGGCCGTTCTCCGGCAAGTAGCCGAGTTTCTGCGCCGCGGCCAAGCGGTCTTTCGTGACGTCGATGCCGGCAATTGCAGCCTCGCCGTCGCTGGCCGCAAGATAGCCGCTGAGAATTTTCATCGTCGTGGTCTTGCCCGCGCCGTTCGGCCCGAGAAACGCGACGATTTGTCCTTCGGGAATCGCGAAGGAAATATCTTTGATCGCCACAAAAGGCCCGTAAAACTTGCTCAGCCCCTTGGCTTCGATCATGATTTTGGATGAAGCTTTACTCATCTCCTGACCTCATTAGATTAAACCGACAAAACGAATTCACTACAAAAAACGTCTAGTAGACTGTTACCTTAATTTTTGTAGTCCCGCCCCCTTGTGGGGCGCTGTCGATGCCAATAAACTCGCGGGCGCAACAATGCCCCACAAGGGGGCAGGGCTACGAAATTAACGTAACAGCGTACTAGTCCGCCAAACAGGAAGAGCAGTATAAGAATCTTTGGCAAAATTTCAAGAGGAAAAACCCCTGAGGCAGGCGTGCGAGTTGAACCAAACAAGGGGCAGTTCCGTGGTTGTTAAAAAGCATCGAGAATATCGTCTGATGATGAATCATCAGGCTACGAGATGCAAACCCCGCAAGCGGGGCTATCACCCAATAGTATCTTTAAAATTTGATCGCTGCAAAAAAAAGCAAAGACTTTCCGCCGAGCGACGCCGAAGACACTGGTCTTCGCCGAAAAAAGCTTTTATTCGGCGACACTCGTAATTTCGGCGAGGTTCGGCGGATGAGCTTTTCTTAATCGTCTTCAGACGATTTGCAACTTATAACCTGATGCTTACAGCATCAGGCGGAGGTTGGCAGCAGCACGAGTGCAAAATTCAGGCGGAATACATTTCTTCACCGGAGGGCTTTCTGCATTCCTCTGCTATAAAATGTATAACAGAAGCATTTCAGTTATCCGATCTCACCGCGACCGACAGAACGCGCAAACCTCAAGATGACAAATACTGCGGGCAGGAAGCCTCGATTTATGACGACAATCCCGATGTGGAAGTTTTAACGTTATGCTCGCAAAAAACCGATTCAACCTTTCCCGCCGGCTGTGCGTGCGCGTTGGCCTCGCGTCTTTCTTCTTCCTCAGCAGCGCGCATGGCTTGGCACAAAACCGCAATCTAGTGGCTCAGACTCAAACTCGGAATCGTCCTCTCGCCGCCGCAAGCGCAGACACGAGCGAATTTTTAAGCGCGGCGGAGATTGAAGAAGAATATGCCATTGCGCGGAGCGCGCTCAACTCGCGTGACTGGGTGCGGGCATTAGTGGCTTTGGAAATGGTGCTCGCTTCAAACCCGAATTATCGCGACGCGGATAAAATGCTGGTCACTGCGCGCCGAGGTTTGGAGCAAGACAGCACCGAGGCGAGACTCGCGCGGTCTTATGTGGAAGGAATGAAAGCCAAACGCGCGGGAGATTATCAGCGCGCGCGGCAAGAGTTGCGCGCCGTAAATCAAGAACAACAAAATTATCGCGATGTCGCCGCACAACTCGCCGAAATCGAACGCGAGCTGCCACCGCCACAAACTGTTAGCAACGATAACGTATTGGAAGTGCCTGCGGATTCGCTCTATGCCTTGGCCCGTGCCGCGGCCGCACAGCAGGATTGGAAAAAGGCGGCAGCGCTTTATTCCAAACTCGAAGCCGCCGATCCGGAAAATCTCAAGCTGCGCAAACAAGCGGAACGCGCGCGCGTCAATTTGCTCATCGCGCAAACCGGCTTGGCGCGCGTGGAAGCGAAAGGGCGTGGCTGGGGTTGGCTGCAAATGGCGTTTTTTATCGGCGTCATCTTGTTGCTTGCGCTCGTGCTGCTGCTGGCTTTTTCATTGCAATTGCGCGTGGGCTACTTTTTAAAGCACGGCGAACTGCGGCGCGCCACGCAGCTATACGAAAGCGCTTTGCAGCGCGACCCCAAACGCTTGAAGCTTTATCCTCCGCTCGCGGATTTATATGTGCGCACGCAACGCACCGATGCGGCGGCCATGAAAATTTTCAAAGCCCTGCTCCAATCAAACCTCTTTACTCCGCACCGAAAAGCCATTGCCGCGATTGTCGCGCAAAACGCGAATACCACTAGCGCGCAAGACGTGGAAGCGCTGGAAACCGCGCTGCGCAACGCGCGCGAAAAAGATGCGCAGTATAAAAATTAACCGCACCGGCCAAATCTTTGCGTAAAATTTCCTAGATCAACGTGACATTAGCCGCGGCTCTATTTCCACCGAGCGAACCGGAGCAAAGCAATTGCAAGGGCCGGGGAAAGAACTTAAAGATATCGCGACGCAATGTCACTGCCCCGGTTACCTGTCCCTCGCTAATCAAAAGTTGATAACTGCTGAACAAAACGAATTCAGGATTGCTGCCGGCCTGGAGTCGCAGCGGAACCGTAACGCTGCCCGCAGGGGCCGAGTCACGCAAGGTCGCGGTCAGCGTCAAAGGAGTGTCGGGCGGAAGTTCTTTGGGTTCCGCGACAAGAGCGAGCAACACAACACCACTAGGCTTTACGGTGAAAGAAAGATTCGTATGTGATTCGCCTCGCGTAATGATCGCGAAATATTCCCCGCTTTCAAGAACGAACGGAAAGTTCATTTCCTTTTTGCGGAAGAATGCCGCAAGAAGCAAGCGCGAAGTATGCGGCACGTTCCTCGGGTTATGGTCGCATAAAAAAACTCCCGCGGAAGGTTAACCCTCCCGCGGGAGTTCATTGGGGCAACAATAATTCTTGCGCAGGCTGGAGTCTGCGCCAGAGTTCGAAATTATTTCACCAACAAAAGCTTTTCCTTGGCCGTGAATTTTCCGGCTTTGAATAGCGCAAAATAAACGCCGCTCACCACGAACTCCCCGCTTTCATTCTTTCCTTCCCACACGACTTGATAGCTGCCGCGTTGATGCGTGCCGCGCGCGAGGTGTCGCACGAGTTGCCCGGCGGAATTATAAATCGCCAAACTCACCTCGCTCGCTTCCGGCACGGCGAAACGAATCGTGGTGCTCGGATTAAACGGATTCGGATAATTCGGCTCAAGCGCATAACTCGTCACAAGCGCTTTGGCCTCCCCGATTTCATCGGCCTCCGCGATTTCATCGGCCTCATTCGCAAGCTCCTCTTCGCCTTCAAATTTTGCCAAAGCCAAACTCGGCGCAGCGTGCGGCTCAAAAGTCGCATTGAGATCGACCGTAATTTTATCCGCGTGGATCGAGCCTTGAAAGTGGCTGTTCATTTCCAGAAAGACTTCCGCTTCGGGAGCGAGAATGTCGCCTTGTACTTGGCTGCCGGACATAAGACCCAAAGGCGTTTGTTGTAAAGTGGTGAAGGTCACGTTGCGACTCGCGGTCGCGCTCGCCGGCAAAATTTCAACGCGTGAACGGCCACTCAATTCGAGCAAGGTGACAACGTGAATATGCACCGGGCCATTCGCCACTTTGATTTTGAGCCGCGCATAAAGACCGACGCGCAAACTTTTAAAAAAATAATTTCCGCTGCGGAGAATGAGTCGCGCGCGTTCGCCGACGATCACGTTGCGATAAGAGCCGGGCGCTAATGTGCTCGCTTGGCCGGTGGGAATAACGAGATCATCATGGCCCGCGTCGAAATCCTGCGCTGTGATCTTGATGGGTTCGACCGTCGCGTTGCGCGTTGCCGTTCCAAGAATCTGCGCGTTTCCCGTGAATTTGATTTTGTCGCCCGCGGTCACGTTGCCCGCGATGCGATTGTCATTGCCGAGGCGCACGTCGCCGACCGCGAATAAATTGCCGGTGAAAGTCGTGGGCGCGCCCGGTTTGAAAATGATGTTGTGATTCGAATGAATGTCGCCGCGGCTGTTGCTGAATTGATTACGCCAAATTTCAATCGACTCTTCTGCGAGCAACACAAACTCATGCACGTCAACCGTGACGGTATCCGTAGCCGCGCAGCCTTTGCTATCGCTCACGGTCACGACATACGTTGTGGTCGCGCTCGGCGTGGCGTTGGGGTTTGCCGTGGCCGCGTTATCTAAACCGGTCGCCGGCAACCAGGCGTAGGTAAATGGCGCCGTGCCTCCGCTCGCGGTCGGGCTGCCGCCGATTTGCACGGTTTGTCCCGCGACAATAATTTTATCCGCGCCCGCATGCGCAAACAATGCGGGATTGACGGTGACGACCACCTCTGAAGTATCTTTGCAGCCGGAGGCATCGATCACGATCAAAGTATACGTTGTCGTGGTAGAAGGCAAAGCCCTCGGATTTGCAACGGTGGCATTGCTCAAACCCGTCGAGGGGGACCAATTATAAATGAATGGCCCAAGTCCGTCGCTCGCCGTGGGATTGCCGCCGAGCTGCGCGGAATCGCCGGAGCAGATGGCAACATCATCGCCGGCGTTGGCGGTCAGCTTGCATTGCACGTAGAGCACCAAGCCATCGTGATCCGAAGCGCGCAGCGTTGTGGCGTAATCATTTTCATAATTCACCGCGGCGTCGGCATTGCCGCGAGCGTATTGCACGCCGCGCGCGACCGGCTGAAAATGTTGCGACACGAGCATGTGATCCAACACTTGCGCGCTGCCTTCATGCACAAAAGAATATTGCTCCGCGGCGGGTAAGCCGAGCACGAGGTTGATCAAATTCGGCTCGACGATTTCCACGCCGGGAATGAGCGCTTCGCTTGCGCTCGCGGGATCGCCAACGATTTGGCCGAGCACATCAACATAGCCGTCGGTGAATTGCAACGCATTGAAATCGCCGCACACGATGAGATTGCTATGCGCCGGGTTCGTTTGCAGGCTCTGCACCATGTTCGCCACGGACACGGCTTGCTCGTGGCGCTTCTGCCGCACGCGCGGCCCATTCACGGGATCATCGATGTCATTGAGCGAGCGTTGATGCAGATTCAACAGCGTGATCGAAATGCCGTCGGGTATTGTGGCGGCGAGCTGCAACGGCGGGCGATCATGCAGCAGCGAGTTGTCAACCGAAAGAAGCTCGCTCGCGCCCAATTGCGTGACGCTGCCCACTTGCACGTTGTCGCGCACGAGATAGCCGACATCGATGCCGGAAACGTCGTTGCCTTCGATCAAATACGGCGAGTACGTGAGCGCCGCGTCGTCCGCATGCAGCTTGTCCGCCAAATCTTGCAGCGCGTTGAGATTTTCCACTTCCTGCACCGCAAGAATTTCCGGCGCGAGCAACACCTCGCGAATGTAGCGCGAGAACTTGGCGAGGATGTTTTCATACTGCGCGGCAGAGGGCAAAGGCTCGCCGTTGCCATTGTTCACGTCATCAAAAAAGCGGAGCATGTTCAGCGTAGCAATCATCGTCTCGCCAGTGTTGCGGGCACGCACGCTGCGCGGCAATGTGGCAACATTAAAATTGATTTGCGTCGGCCACAATTCATAGCCGCCGAACTCAAAGCCGAGCACGCCGCTTGCGGTGAAAGTTGAGCCGGCCGGGATGATCGCATTGGCCAAGCCGAGCTTGTCGGGGTCGATCTCAAAAATTTCTGCGTTCGCATCCCACACGGGCAAGCCGCTCAAACCGGGGAAGGCAATGCCCGGCTCGCGGAACGGACGCGCGCCGCTCGCAACGATAAACATCTCCGCAAAATTATCGCTGCTAAAAGATTGATTCGATGCGGCGACAACGCCGTTCGCGATTTCAACCAACATGCCCTCGAAGCGCTCGAACTCCGTGGCCGATTGCGGCTGCGTGGGCGAAGGCGTGAGCGCATTGAGTTGCATTGCGGCAGGCAGTGCATTGCCGGAAGAAATGAGGGTCACGGCCGGAGCCGTGGGCGTGTTCGTAAATTCGGTGAAGTTGAAAAACTCCGTGACGGTTCCGGTGACATCGACGAGATCGCCAATGCTCACCGTTGGCGCTGACCCCATAAAGACAAAGATGCCATCGGACGTTTGCGCATTCGCATCGCTGCGCGCGTCCGGTGTTTGAATAAAGAAGCCGTCATTGCGCAACGCGGTGACGAGGTTGTTCTTCGTCGTGATGGTTTGTCCGGCAAATGCAGTAGCGAGGCCGGAGCCTTGAATCTCAAAAATTTCCAAAAAGGAGCAGCCGGGGAATTGCGCGCCGCTGATCATCGTGCCCGGTGAAAATCTTCTTCCAGCCGCGCCGGTCGCGCTCAAATGTTGAATGAGCGGATCGAGGCCCGTCAAATCCGGATCGCGCGTGAGGGATTGATCGGCATTGCCCTCGGAGCCATATGTGTAGGTCACGATCGTGGTGCCGCCATTTTTCAACGTGACCGTATCGCCGGTGTTGTTCAAACTAAGCTGGCCGCTGCTCGCAACTTGCACGGTCGCGCTACCGAATGCGCCCGTGGGAGTGCCGCCCGCGAAAATCACGATCGGGCATTGATCGCGCACCACTGTGCCCGCGGGAAAAGTGTGGCGCACACTGAGCGCATCCGAAATCGTCCAGCCTGAAATATCCACTCTGGCGCCGGAGACATTCACCATCTCGAGGAACTCATCCTGCGTCGTGTTCACAACGCCGTCGCCGTTCGCATCGCCAAGCGTGGCGTGTGGGTCCGCGTGAATTTCATTGATGACCCAACCGCCCAGGGGCGGCGGCGCAATCGTGAAGTCGAACACATGATCCACGAGCATGTTGTCCGGCGGATCGTTCGCATCGGCGTCCGTCACGTTCGCGGCGAAGATCGTCACGGTCACGGTTTCATTGTTTTGAAAATCTACCGTGGGATTGAGCGTGAAGCTTTGCGGGCCGCCGCTCACCGTCGCCGCATGCGCGCCGCTCGATGAGCCATTGAGCGCGAACCAATTGCCAGCGACGTTTACGGCTTCGTTGAAATTGATGGCGAGGTTGGCATCAACGTTGACGTTGGTCGCATTGTCGCTGGGCGTGGTGCTCGCAACTGCCGGCGGCGTATCCGGGCCAGTAAAATTTTGATTCGTGTTGCAAAAGCCGAACGTATTCGTTGCCGGCGCATTCCAAACGAAGTCTTCATAAAATTGACCGGTGCCACTCAGTTGCAATGAACGCCCAACGGCATCGCTGCCGGCTTCGAGCACGCCGATGTCGGTGCTCGTCATACCGTTCGCCGCGCCGCCCACGGCGACGAATGCGCCTTCATAACTCAGAAACTGCACTGCAACGCTGGAAGGATTAACCAACGCAATGCCATCGGGCGCGCCGTTTTGCAAGCCGTTGGCGGGATAATTCAGCACGATGGTGCCGAAGCCGTTGCATTGGTTGGGAATGATGCCGCTCAACGCATCGGTGTCATACACCGCGCCGCCCGTGCCGTTGTAAAGCACAATGCTCCAACCCGCGAGATCGGTGCCGGACGGGCCGGCGATTTCGATGGCCTCGCCCGCGTCCGTGCCGGTGTTGTCGTAATGGATTTCGTTGATGAAGACGGAGGTTTGCGCGTGCGCAAGCGGAGCGCTGCAAAGCAGAATGAGGCCGAGCATCAGCGTGGCAAGCTTGGCGTTGAGCTTTACCGTTTCATTTGAGCGCATGGAGGCCGTGCGGCATTTTTCACCGCAACGGTTGCGAGAAGAAAGGCTCATCTGCAATCCCCTTTCGAAAGTTGGTGCGAAGCAGGAAGTTTTTATTCAAACCAAAGTGATCGGCCACGGCTTGGCCGTGGCTTGCTTTTGTTTGCTTATGAAAAGCCGAAGCCACGGCTCAGCCGTGGCTGAGCACATACGGCCAAATTTGAAAGCCGAAACTCACGAGGTGATGATTGAGAAGAGGTGAGAAATCATTACGAGGAGAAATTCCGCAGCTTCCGGCGCGCGGAGGAACAGCCAATACTTCATTGGTGCAATATGCGCTGACAATACGCGCCACAGGAAAACAATGCGGAGGAAGTTTGCGGTGGGGTAGAAAATTTGACGAGCAAGCTCAGTAACGCACCCAATCATCGTGTCATTCAGCAGGAATCCTTTTCAGCATTTGAGAGCAACGCTAGTGCTTAAAAAGATTCCTGCTGAATGACATGATCTTGGGCGCGATTATCATAATTGCAAGCCCGCAACCATCAAAATCTCGACCCGATAATATGCGGCAGCATCTTGCGCCACGTGGGCCAGTCGTGCGTCATGTCGTGGCCCCACACGTCGAGGAAGTGCGGGATGCCTTTCGCGTGCAGTGCGCCGGAGAGATCGCGCGAGCGGTCCGGTGATTCGTATGCGCCGGAGCCGGTGAGAATGTTGATGTGTTGCTTGCTGCGTAGATGCGAAAGATACCAGTCGTCGCTCAAATTGGGGAGGTAGTCCATGGGGCTGTTGAAATACACGTCATCGTCGTAATAGCCCTCAGTGTAGTATTTGAGATCATACACGCCGCTCATGGCAATCGTGCCGTCGATTAAATCCGGCCGGCGAAAGAGCAGATTCGCCGCGTGCAGCGCGCCCACGCTCGCGCCGGAGGTGATGGTCAGCACGCGGCCGCCGCAGTGATGGTGAATGAACGGAATGACTTCGTTGTAGACATAATCATTGTATTGTTGATGCCGCATGCTGCGATGGCGCGGGTGCATGTCTTTGTTCAGCCAACTCTCCATGCTGATGCTGTTGATGGAAAATACTTTCAACTTTCCGCCGTTGATGGAATCGCCGATGGCGTCCATGAGATAAAAGCGCTCGTACTCCAAGTAGTCCGCCGCGGCCGTCGGGATCATCAATAACGCAAAGCCGTAGTGGCCATATACTGCAAGCTCCATGTGCTTGTTCAAGCTCGGGCTCCACCAACCGTGAATTTCGCGATGCATGCTGCTCTCCTCTTCTGCGCAATTGTGGGAAGAAAATGAATTTGATTTTGAGCAAAATAATAACGGTTGACCGGATTGTCAATATATGGTTTGGCGATTGAATTCAAAAAGCCGGCGCCTAGGAGTCGCAAACCTAGAACGCATGCAAAGCCGCAAAGACGTTTCTGTAAGCGGATTAGACGCCGCGCCACGAATAGCTCATCTCAAATTCACTCCACCCCTCGGCTCTTCTCTTTTTCGCTACGCCCGCGTTTTTCCTCTCTTGCTCGGGCGCTGAAAATGTTTTAGATTTCCGCCATGTCCAAACGATTCCTACCGTCGCGAACCGCGCTCATATGTTTCGCCTTGAGCAATTGCGCATTGCTCGCCCAACCACGCGAGCTGCGTTTTGAGCGCATCTCCGTCGAGCAGGGCCTTTCCAACTTCACCGTCACCTCCATCGTGCAAGATCGACAAGGCTTTCTTTGGTTCGGCACCGCGGACGGTTTGAACAAGTACGACGGCTACGATTTCAAAACCTACAAACACGATCCCGCGGACTCGACAGGCCTGCCGGGGCAGGAGGTGAATTGTTTGATTGTCGATCGCGCGGGCACGTTATGGATCGGCGCCGGGCTGCGCGGCAGAGGCTTATATCGCTTTGATCCCGACATTGACGGTTTCGCGCCTTTTTCTTCGAAGGCTCCGCTTGCGGATAGCCTCGCGCGACAAGTCTTGGGGTTGATCTATGAAGATCGCCGCGGGGATTTTTGGTTCAGCACCTCCGCCGGACTTTTTCGCTATCAACGCGCAACGGATGCACTGCAAGATTTTCCTCCCAATTCGCAAGATTCCACTGCGCTCAATAGTAAAGCAATCAATGCCGTTGCCGAAGATCGCTCCGGCGCGTTGTGGATCGGCAGCGCCGCGGGCGGCGTGTTTCGTTGGGAGGCCGAGACCACGCGCTTCAAACACTTCCGGCTCACGTCGCGCTCCGGCAACGACGCGGTACCGCGAAAAATTCTTGAGGATCGTCGCGGCATTATGTGGGTCGCCACGACCGAAGGTTTGTATCGCCTTAATCGCGCGACCGGCGCGTTCGAGCTTATGCGGACACCGCACGGCATCGCGTTCGAGCATATCGTCACGTTGTTTGAAGACAGCCACGGCCGGCTTTGGATCGGCACGTTTGGCGCGGGCTTGTGGTGCTATGATGTCGTGGCGGATCGTTTTTATCAAGCGCTCCATAATCCCAACGATCCCAACTCACTCAGTTCCAATCGCATCGAATTTATCTTCGAAGACCGCTCCGGTATTCTTTGGTTCGCCACGTATCGGAACGGCCTCAATCGCTACAATCGCAAGCAGGAGGCTTTCGCGCGTTATCCGTTTGAGGATGCGATTTACGCCGTGCTTGAAGATCGTCGCGGAGAAATTTGGCTCGGAACTTCTTCGCGCGGCCTGTTGCGCTTTGATTGTGACGGCAATTTGCTCCGGCATTATCGCCATCGCGACGACGATCTGCACAGCTTGAGCAGCGATAACATCATGGCGTTGCGCAGCGATCCCGTTGCGCCGGATGATCTGTGGATCGGCACGGGCATAGGCTTGAATCGTTATGAGGCACGGCGCGGCCGCTTCGTGCGTTATATTTTCGACGAAAACGACGCGCAGATACGCGGCGAGGGCAATCACGTTAAAGCGATCTTCCTCGATGCCGCAGGAGAAATTTTAATCGGCACAAAAGGCCGCGGCTTGTTTCGTTTTAATCGCGCTGCGGCGCGCTTGCACGCGGAGTCGTCGCGCCTCGCTCAACAAAACGTGTGGAGCATTGCGCAAGCGGGCGGCGGCACGTTGTGGCTCGGTACCTTCGGCGGCGGCCTGTTTCGTTTTGAGCGCGACACGGAGAGCTTGACGCGCTTTCATCGCGAGGCACCGGCGCCTTCGCGTTTGAGCAGCAACATTCTTTATGCGCTCCACCTCGACTCGACCGGCGCCATTTGGATGGGCACCACGAGCGGCTTAAATCGACTTGATCCGAAAACCGGCCACGTAAAAATTTGGCAAGGCCGCGATGGATTGCCGGATAATTTCGTGAAAGGTATTTTGCCCGATGCGCACGGCAATCTTTGGTTGAGCACGGATAACGGGCTTGCCCGTTTCAATCCGGCCACGCAGAAACTCAAAAACTATACGGTCAAGGAAGGCTTGCTCAACAACACGTTTTTGTCAGGCGCATATTTCAAAACCCGCGACGGCAGAATGCTGTTCGGCTCCGAAGGCGGAGCCATTGCGTTTCATCCGGACAGTTTGCGCGACAACACGCAGCCGCCCCAAGTCGCCCTCACCGCATTCAAAATTTTTGATAAAGCCGTGCCCGTGCCGAACACTGCGACCTCGAGCTTGGAGCTTTCTTATGAACAAAACTTTTTCTCGTTTGAATTTGTGGCGTTGGACTTCAACAATTCCGCGAAGCAGCAATACGCTTATACTCTCGAAGGCTTCGACCGTGCTTGGATTCAAGCGGGCACGAGACGTTATGCAAGTTACACGAACGTCGAGCCGGGCGAGTATACTTTCCGCGCGCGAGGCGCGAACAGCGACGGCGTATGGAATGAAGAGGGCGCGAGCATACGCATTGTGATCGCGCCGCCCTTTTGGCAAACGTGGTGGTTTCAAGTTCTTGCGACGCTCATCATCGGGGCGGCCACGTTCGGGCTGTATCGCTATCGCGTGAATCGCTTGCTCGAACGCACGCGGCTCGCGGCGCATTTGCAAGCCGCGCGCGAAACCGAGCGCACGCACCTCGCGCGCGAAATTCACGACGAGCTTGGCCAATATCTCACGGGCTTGAAGATGGACGTGGCGTTCATGGAGAACATGATCGCCGAGCACGACGGCGACAACGGACGTACGGCGCTTTTAAACAAAGTACACGGCATGTCGAGCCTGTTGGACACCACGGTGAAAACCGTGCGCAAGATTTCTACCGAGCTGCGCCCCGCGATTTTGGATAGCATGGGCCTACTCGCCGCGATTGAATGGCTCGCGCAAGAGTTTCAAACTCACAGCGGTATCTTGTGCGAATGTTATTTGACGGCAAACGAAGTGAATCTCGAACGCGAGCGCGCCACCGCGGTGTTTCGCATCGTGCAGGAGTCGCTCACCAACGTGATGCGCCACGCGCACGCCACGCGCGTGACCATCACTTTTGAAAAAGAAGGCGCGCACTATCTGCTCGAAGTGAAAGACAACGGCCGGGGCGTGCAGGCTGCCGATCTGCGCAAACGAACTTCCTTCGGCGTGCTCGGCATGCAAGAGCGCGCGCACGTGTTCGGCGGCAGCGTCACGCTCACAGGCGAGCCGGGCAAAGGCACGACGGTGCGGGTGAAGATTCCGACTTGATGAAAGCCGTATGCGTTCAGCCACGGCTGTGCTGTGGCTTTTGTTTTAATGGGAGAAACAGCAATGCCACGGCCAAGCCGTGGCAGATCTAGCCGGGAAAAGTAGAAAACGAATACGCGGTTGCATCCTTCATTTTTTGTTTTATATTCAAAGCCGAAAGAACTAGGAGATTAGAAAATATGATGACTCAATTCACCATCGCACTGCCCGACGACCGCTTGCTGAAATTGAAAGAACTGGCAACGCGGCTGCGCCTCACGCCCGAAGATTTGGTGCGCGCGAGCATCGAAGAGATCGTCACTCGCCCCGTAGATGAGTTTGAGCGGGCCGCGGATTTTATCTTAACGAAAAACGCCGAACTCTATCGCCGCTTGGCATGATGCGCTACCTCACGCTAAACGAAGCGCTCGAGCTGTATCGCCGCATCATCGACCAATCGGGCGGCGGCGCGGGCGTGCGCGATTTGAATGCCGTCGAGTCCGCATTGGCGCAGCCGCGCATGACGTTCGGCGGCGAAGAACTTTATCCCACCGTCGTTGAAAAAGCCTCGGCGCTCGGATTTTCGCTCATTCAGAACCATCCTTTTGTGGACGGCAATAAACGCATCGGCCATGCCGCGATGGAAACGTTTCTCGTGCTCAATGGTTATGAAATCAATGCGTCCGTTGACGAGCAGGAGCAGATCATTTTGCAGGTCGCGGCAAGCGAGTTGAAGCGCGCGGCATTCACCGATTGGCTGCGAGCGCACATCGTCCCATTGCAAAAAGGCGCGAGCGCATGATCAAAATCCTCATCGCCGACGATCATCCCGTGGTGCGCGAAGGGTTGAAACAAATCCTCGCGCGCGCTTCCGATATGACGGTGGGCGGCGAAGCGTTGAACGGGCAGGAGGTGTTGGAGAAAATCGCCGCGGAGGAGTGGGATGTGATTGTACTCGACATCGGCATGCCGGGGCGCGACGGTTTGGAGGTGCTCAAAGACATTCATCGCGAGCAACCGGATTTGCCCGTGCTCGTGCTCAGCATGTATCCCGAAGAGCAGGTCGCCATTCGCGCGCTCAAAGCCGGAGCCGCGGGGTACATGAACAAAGAAACCGCGCCGAAAGAATTGGTCAATGCCATTAAAAAAATTTACAACGGCGGCAAATACGTCAGCCCTGCGCTCGCTGAAAAACTCGCCTCGCAATTAGACTCCCACACCCACAACGCCTCCCACGAAGCCCTCTCCGACCGTGAATTTCAAGTGTTTCGTCAACTCGCCGCCGGCAGAGAAGTGCAAGAGATTGCCGACGAGCTTTTCATCAGCGTCAAAACCGTGCGCACCTATCGCGACCGGATTCACGAGAAGCTCAATTTGAAGAACGACGTCGAACTCGCGCGTTATGCGATGAAGCACGGCCTCGCGGAATAAATCATTCGCGTGTAAAACGATTTGGGGGAAAGCAAAACGATTGCTGGCAAAACTATTCAAAAGCTGATCCAATAGTTTTGTTTTTGATTTAGCGGCAACGCGAACGGTTCACCACCCCAAAGCGAATCAAAAGCGCACGCAAAGAGGCAAAGAACCCGCAAAGCTTTTCTTTGCGAAACCTTTGCGGCTCTGCGTCTTTGCGTAAGATCTTTTGTACTGTTTTCTCTTTAGCTACAGAATAATCCCTCGACCTTTGTAATCCCTAGCCTACACGCCTCTTTCCTCCACACCTACCCTTTTATCCGCCTTTTGCCGATTTATTTGCCCTAGCTCGATTTTGTATCTTATGCCCAGCAAGTGAGAGTTGTGGCCGCAAACAAAAGTATTTCACTTTTCACAAAGGAGCTAGGTATGAAATCCAATCTTGTTCTAAAGGGTCTCAGCGTAATCTTTGCGCTCACCGCGTTCGGTATCAAGGCCCAGCCCAAAGCAGTGGCCGCAGCGGCGATCGGTGAAAAGCAAACCTCGCTAGCACCCTTCCCTGGGGCGTTGGTGGGCGCGTGGCGCAACGGCGACATTGCGACAATGGATTTTTACAATACTCAGACCGGCGAATGGCAGAACAAAACGGGCTACGGCATGTTCTTGACGATTCAACCAAACGGCGAGTATCGCTTCGGTAGCGTCGAGTCGGTTTATCTCGACGGCGCGGAAGCACGCTATCAGGTTTACCAACAAGGCCAAGTCACAATCCGCGACGGCCAAATGGTGCTTCAACCAACTTCGGGTTACACGGAGGTTCTCGAAAACTGTGCATCGCAGGCCGGCGCGAACCCGCAGGCCGGCGCGAACGATCTGCAAGCCTCTGCGTTCGCGTTTGAGATTGTGGCGGAGAAAAATGTGCCTTATCGCCCCACACTCGTGTTGACGAGCGAAACCGGCGAGAAGATCGAACTCGCCATTGACGGTTTATGAACGCGCACTTCGTTCATGCTCGTGGCGAACGTACCGCGAGATTTATCTCGCGATAAAAAAACGCGCGACATGAATGGCGCGGTACGATTCGCGCTCGCAGGAGCACATGCTCGTGCGAAACTGGAACAAACAACCAACCCGACGTGAGAGCCATGCAAATCGCAATCGTGGATGATTCCCTTTTGGTGCGAGAACGTCTGACGCAAATCTTGGCTCAGCATGAGGGCTTGGAGGTCGCATGGCAAGCGGGCGACGTGCCGGAGGCGCAAATCGCGTTCGCGCAACACGCGCCGCACGCGATCATTCTCGACATTCATCTGCCGAGCGGCAGCGGCCTTGAGGTGCTGAAAGCGATCAAACAAGCCGCACCGGCCACGAGGGTGATCATGCTCACGAATTATCCCGTGCAGATGTTGCGGCAGCGTTGCCTCGAACTCGGCGCGGAGGGATTCTTCGATAAGTCAACGGAGTTTCACAAAGTTTGTGAGATGCTGTATGCAATAAAGGCTCAAGTGCCAAACCGCGAATAGGCGCAAATGGCGCGAATGAAAAATTAGCGGCCATTCGCGGTGAAAATTCTTCCATCAAAAACAAGAAATCGCAATTCACTTCACTCAACCAATGGAGCACAAAATGAAAAAGCTAACCACCCTCCTGCTCGCTTCGGCTCTGTTCGTTTCGTTCATGGGCTGTGAGCAAAAGCAAAAACCCGCGCCGCAACAGAGCGCACAAGCGCGAATCGAGTATGGCAAATACTTGGTGACCGTGGGCGGTTGCAATGATTGCCACACGCCGTGGAAGATGGGGCCGAACGGACCGGCGCCGGATCAAACCCGTTTGCTCTCCGGCCATCCGCAGGATGCGCCGTATCCGATTTGGACGCCCGCGGATGCGCAACGCAACGCGATCATGTTGGCCGCAGGCACGAACACCGCGTGGGCCGGGCCGTGGGGCGTGAGCTTCACCGCGAACCTCACTTCGGATTCGAGCACGGGCCTCGGCGAATGGCAGGTCGAGGATTTCATGCGCACGCTGCGCAGCGGCAAACATCAAGGCCAGCCGAACGGCCGCGATATTCTCCCGCCCATGCCGTGGTTCAATTACGGGAAGATGACGGATGATGATCTCAAAGCTGTGTGGGCCTATTTGCGCAGCATCCCGCCGGTGAAGAATCAAGTGCCGTTTCCGGCGCCGCCGGGCACGCCGGTGAGCATGGCGAAATGAAGTGACTTGTGTTAAAACGTTCGCATAGTCGCTTCTTTCGCAGGAAGTTTGACGATCAATTTTGTTAACCGGCACGCGGACGAGCCTTAACTCGAAAGATTGTTTTTCTAACGAAAATAAAACCGCCACGAAAGTGAAAAGTAATTTCGTGGCGGTTTTATTTTCAGGGTAAAAGTCTTTGCCCCCGGCGCCGCGTACTATTACAGCGTTTTTCATATGTGTATTCATGAATGATTTTAGTCATGCTGAGCGGAGTCGAAGCACAATCTAACCGTCCTTAGACTCCGCTCAGGATGACGGCTGAACATACAAATGAAAAACGCTGTAAGGGCCAACATTGGATTATAAATGAAGAACACCTCCAGAATTTTATTCTGAATTTGCTTTGTGATTCGCGTAAGGCAGACGAGCCGCAACCAAAATCTTCGGACACAGATCAAAGCGGATTCGCACTGATTTTATCCGTGTTGATCTGTGGAAATCTGCGTCCAAAGTGTTTGTTTTAAAAGCAAAGGTTTCACTTTTAATAACGACCACGGCGAGGCGGCGTTTAAAATATTTTCCTAGAGCAAACCCGGACTCTTGACATTCGCTCATGTTGCCATTATCTTAATCCCACCATTCCTCAATCCGGTCCGGCTTTCTTTCAAACCGGCGGAGCTTCCCATTTTCCCCCAATTAGGAGATCTTCATGCAGTTCAAGCGAAGGATGCTGTTCCCCATGCTGCTATTGCCGTTGACGCTGGCAATCGTTCTGTCGGGCCGATTTTTTTCGGAACCTGCCGGCGAGAACGCAACGGACTCCATTTACAAACTCAACGCCGAAGACGCACCCGCGCCTCCTATTCATCACAAGCTCAAAGGCCTCGAGCGCAAAGCCGCGAGCGCGAAATGGTTTTTAGATCAACGCACGTATCCGTTCGGCTTCATTCCGCAAGATGCGGAAATTCATGCGCTCGACGATATGCGCAATCGCATGATTCCGGAATTGCAGAGCAAAGGCGTTTCACTCGCGAAATCCGCGGCGGGAAATTTGAATTGGGAATTTGCCGGGCCGGGCAACATTGGCGGACGCTTGCGCGGTTTGCTGGTGCATCCAAATAATCCCAATCTGCTCTATGTCGGCTCCGCTTCGGGCGGCGTGTGGAAGTCCATGGATGGCGGCGCGAATTGGACGCCGACGATGAATGATTTGATCACGCTGAACATTTCGGCGTTGGCCATGAAGCCCGGCGATCCAAACACGATTTACGCGGGCACGGGCGAGGGTTTTCTGAGCGACGGTTTGCCCGGACGCGGTTTATTAAAAACCACGGACGGCGGACAAACGTGGACGCGCAGCAGCCTCGCGAACGGTTTGAATAGTTCTTTCATTACCGAGTTGGCGGTCTCGCCCGCAAATCCGAATTTGATTTACGCCGCGAGCCGCGAGGCAGTGCCTCAATATATAAGTGTCCCCACGGAAACTACGCCGGACCGCGGCGTGAGCGGCATTTTCAGATCCGCGGACGCGGGGCAAACTTGGCAAGATGTAACTTCGGGCAAAGGCATCGATCTCGTTCCGAATTTTCCTTTTGACAACATGGCCACGGACGTGGTCGCGAGTCCGACGGACGCGAATACGGTCTATGGGGCGTTCGGCCTTTATTTCGATTCGGGCGGTATTTGGAAATCGACGAACGGCGGCCAAACGTGGTTGCGACTGACGAACGGTTTGCCCAATGCCGCGACCGCGAATCAAGGTTATGGCCGCATCAAACTCGCGATGGCGCCTTCGAATCCGAGTGTGCTCTATGCTTCGTTCACATATCGTAAAAAGCAAGGCGACACCAGCACGCTCAAAAACGAAGGCAACTTGGGTATATGGAAAACCACGGACGCGGGCCAGAATTGGACGCAAGTGACTTTGCCGTTGTCTATTGCGCAGCGCAATATTCAAGGCGGGAACACCACACCGCTTGGGGGGCAGGGCAATTATGCGAACGCGATGATTGTGCATCCGACCGATCCCAATACCGTATTCTTGGCGGGCCTCGATGTTTATAAAACCACGGACGGCGGAACGAATTGGTCGCAAGTCAGTTTTTGGATCGGGCGCAATCCCGACAACTTGCCGTACGTGCACGCTGATCATCACATCTTCGCATTCGATCGCTCCACCGGCCCTTCGAAAACGTTCATAATGAGGCCGCGCGAATCCGTAACCGC
>CAYNDW010000032.1:0-18266 GCA_964395375.1 uncultured Cytophagia bacterium | reverse complement strand
GATCTTACCGTGCCGCCCGAAGACCTCCCGAAATTTTACGAGGCGATTGCAAGCGGCAAGGGAGAGTTTATCAATGGGAGCCGGTTGGTCTACCCGATGGAACACGAGGCCATGCGCTATCTGAATCTATTGGGGAATAAGTTTTTCAGTATGGCATTTTCTTGGCTGCTCGGCGAGCGGATCAAGGACACGCTTTGCGGAACCAAGGTATTGTTCCGAAGAGACTACGAACGCATCGCTGCCAACCGGTCGTACTTCGGCGAGTTCGATCCCTTTGGAGACTTCGATCTCCTGTTCGGGGCCTCTAAGCTCAATCTTAAGATTCTCGAAGTGCCCATTCGCTACCAAGAGCGAACGTATGGGACGACCAATATTCATCGCTTCACCCACGGCTGGCTCCTCTTGAAGATGACCCTGTTCGGTTTTTTCCGGCTGAAGGCCGTGTGATGTCGGATGAGATCCTTCTGCGGCACCAGCTTGTGTGGCAGAAGAAACCCGTCCTTCGGTTGCTCTACAGGGAATGGTATCAGGAGATTGCTGGATGGCTTCAGCCGGGGCAGACACTCGAAGTCGGTGGCGGGACAGGGAATCTGAAAGAATTTGCTCCGTCCGTGGTCTGTACCGATATCGTCAAGCTGCCGTGGTTAGATGCGGTCGTGGACGCGCAACAGCTTCCATTTACCAAGAGTAGCCTCGCCAACATCGTGTTGTTCGATGCTCTTCACCATCTTGAGAACGTGCGGTATTTCTTCGATGAAGCACTCCGCGTCCTGCAGCCCGGAGGCCGCGTCATCATCATGGACCCGTACATTTCGTTCATTTCCTGGCCCATTTACCGGTTCTTGCATCCTGAACCGGTAAATTTCGACCACGATCCTCTCGCGCTGAGCCCCACGCAGTCTTGGCGAAAACCATTCGACGCAAATCAAGCCATTTCGACGATTCTGTTCGAGCGATCGAGCCGCCGCTTTCAGGAGCTGTACCCAAGCTTGAAGAAACTCCGGCACCACCGCCTGGCTTTTTTCGCTTATCCGCTCAGCGGTGGCTTCGAACATACGTCGTTCGTGCCGATGTGGATGGTTCGTCCTGTTTTAGCATTTGAACGGGTCTTGGGCACATTGAGTCGATACCTGGCTTTTCGCATTCTCGTCGTGCTGGAGAAGGGATCGTCGTGAGGGATTCACATTCCTGAAGAGAGCCGGCGCCGCATGGTATTGAGCGCTGAATTAACGCATCTGCCGACAGCAGTCGAGAGCGTCGCCCCTATTTACAGGGCTTCGACAGGGCTAACCTCCAGCGTCTAGTCGCGGACTACTTGAAAGGTGATTGTGAAAGAATGACAAGTCAGGGAGTGTCGCAAGACGCTGTATCTGGTGGTCCGGCAGATATGCTAAAGCCGAGCGCTTTCTCATATCGTTTTGACCAGGCCATCCGAGGGATGGTGTACGTCTACATATGTTCACTGCCATTCTCAGGGCTGCTTTTTATAGAGCGAAACGGATTCATTCTCTTGACCGTCATGATGGTTGGTTATATTGTGCGCGGTCAATCGGCGACACTTCTGTTCCCGTACACCACTCGATTTGCCATTTGCGGCTTATATCCTGTGGGTAGGTATTAGCGTTCCATTTTCCGCCTCGCCTGCCTATAGATTCGGGGAGTTCGCCAAGCTCCTTCAGCAGGCCTTGATATTTTACTGGGTGATGTATTTCCTTCAGAATTCAAAGGATAAATCTCGGAAGATGGTGTTGTTTCTGGGGACACTCATCGCTACTGGACCTTACGGACTCTGGCAGTTTGATCCCGGGAAAATTAGCGCTATCAAGTCGTTCCTTGGATCGGAAGTCGCACTCACAACATATCTCATCATGAGCTTGCCGCTCGGTGTTTCTGTGGCGGTTTATGCACGTGAACATCTGCCCAGGACCCTCGGTGCGAGTGCTGCTGTCCTCTCGATCGTCTGCCAGCTATTTACTTTTTCCCGAGCAGGCATGTTTGCGCTATTGGTTGAAGCGATTGCGTTAGCAGGTCTTGTCCGGAATCGACTGATTGTGATTGCGGTAGGCATCATGTTGGCGATCAGCCTTTTGGCTGTAGGAGTGCTTCTCTATATTGGTGACCAAAGCAAACTGCCTTTTATTCCGGTCAAATCAAAGCTGACAACCTATAACCTTGAGTCGAGATTTATAGCGTGGGAGCTTGGGGCTCAAAAAGTGTTGGAGCATCCTTTTTTTTGATCAGGTTATGGGAAGAATATGTTTCAGCAGATTGCTCAACCTCAACTTGACCATAATGCGGAAGTTCCCATGGCGGACGGGACACATAATGCCGTATTAGATGTTACGGTCGGAGCGGGAGTTCCTGCAGGCATCGCGTTTCTCTGGCTGATGTGGACGATCGGACGAACTGAACTAAGTCAGTTTCTGGACACACAAGATTCCACAGAAAAGATTTGGTCATGTGCGCTTTTTTTGATGGTCATAGGCCTCTTCGTTAGATTATTTTTTGATCATATGTGGGTCGGAAGCTTGGCTGTCATGTTTTGGGTGATGGTGGGAATGACCGTCAAACCACTAAGGCTAAGATCGTGGAAGCTAACGTAGAGAACGAATCAGATATCTATGGATCGCGTAACTAATCCGATTTGCCGGAGTATCAATTCGACAAAGAGCCGTCGTTGTTCGCGTAGGGAATGTTTGATTAATTCAAAATTTCAGACAGTGATCGGGCAGATTCCCTGTGTTTGTGTGCTGGTAGATCGAATTCGTGAATTATTCAGGCCTTCCCTAGAGATACTACGGGAAGTTGAACTCAAAAATTGTGGCATGAAGAGGTAATCATCGTACCGATTAGCGATGGTATAGCTTGGGTTTCCGATCAACTGACTTCCTTTAACGGCTTGCCCGTGCTAGGCGAGACTTGGAATGACGACTCCCCAAAAACTCTGGCAACTGCTTAGCCCCAAACATCGTCGGACAGCTATCGCGATGTTCGGACTGATGTTGATCGGCATGGTGCTGGAAACTCTGAGCATCGGCCTGGTTATCCCAGCACTGACCTTAATGACGCAGGGTGATCTGGCCATTAAGAATCCGATGTTGGCGCCGTGGCTGAATAGCCTTGGCAATCCTAGCCATGCTCGGCTGATTATTGCAGGCATGCTGATCTTGATCGTGGTATACGCGGTTAAGGTATTATTCCTTGCATTTCTTGTCTGGTGGCAAGCACGATTTGTGTTCGGGCTTCAAGCCAATACTTCGCAGAGGCTCTTCGCGGGGTATTTGCGTCAGCCCTACAGCTTTCACCTACAGCGTAACTCAGCTGAATTGATCCGTAATGCTATTAGTCATTCGAGTAGCATGACAAGCGTGATTCAGCAAGGTCTATTGTCGCTCGCCGAGATATTGGTACTGCTTGGCATCGCGGCGTTGTTACTTGCGGTAGAGCCGGTTGGCGCACTATTGGTGGTGAGTACGATTGGTCTCGCCGGATGGGGATTTAATCGCGTTACTCACAATAAGATCCTGCGTTGGGGTAAAACAATTCAGCATCATGAAGGTTTGCGTATCCAGCATTTGCAACAAGGGTTGGGTGGTGCTAAGGATGTCAAACTGCTTGGTCGCGAAAGCGAATTCCTTGCCCAATATTGGGCGCATAACGCTGGAATCGCCCGGATCTGCCAGCTCCAGGCCACGGCACAGGCGGTACCACGGCTCTGGCTTGAACTGCTTGCCATTATCGGATTAGCTGCGTTGGTGATGGTCATGATTGGGCAGGGCAAGCCCATGGAGGCCATACTGCCTACACTAGGGGTATTCGCTGCCGCAGCCTTTCGTCTCATGCCCTCGGTCAATCGCGTGCTTGTCGCCATGCAATACGCGCGTTTTTACTTGCCGGTAATCGACACACTGCACGATGAGCTTCATATGCTTGATGCAAATGAGACTCCGCAGCATAGGGGGCCTCTACCGTTTAATCATGCGCTGACCCTGGATCAGGTGTGCTTTCATTACCAATCTGTCGAAGCCTTGGCACTGCGCAACGTCAGTCTCTCGATACCCCGCGGAGCTTCAGTTGGATTTATCGGTGGCAGTGGAGCGGGGAAAAGTACTTTAGTGGATATCATACTTGGTTTACTCACTCCGGTCAGCGGGACCGTAAAGGTCGACGGCATCGACATACAGACCAATCTGCGTGGTTGGCAGGATCGGATCGGCTATGTTCCGCAATCGATCTTTCTCACCGACGACACCCTGCGTTCTAACGTTGCTTTCGGGTTATCGAATGAACAGATTGATGAAAACGCGGTCTGGCAGGCTATTCGCTCCGCACAGCTGGAGCAATTTGTCACTGACTTGCCGCAAGGGATTGATACGGTGGTTGGCGAGCGTGGTATTCGTCTTTCCGGTGGGCAACGTCAACGCATTGGGATCGCTCGCGCGCTGTACCATAATCCATCCGTGCTGGTTTTGGATGAAGCCACTAGTTCGCTTGATATCATGACAGAAGCCAGTGTCATGGAGGCCGTACAGTCCCTTCATGGAGAAAAAACCATCATTATTGTTGCCCACCGCCTATCCACGGTCAGTCACTGCGACTATCTCTATCGCCTTGAAAAAAGCGTGATGGTGGAAGAAGGAACGGCAGAGCATGTATTGCGAAATCAACCTGCAGTCTGAGTATCGATGAAAACGCTCATCACCGGCGCCGACGGATTTATCGGTTCTCATTTAACCGAAGCCTTGGTTCGGGAAGGCCATGACGTCCGTGCCTTTGTCCTGTACAACTCGTTCAACTCCTGGGGCTGGCTGGACCATTGCGCCCGGGATGTTCGGGGGAAATTCGAGATTTTCTCCGGGGACGTTCGCGACCCCAACGGCGTGCGCACTGCCATGAAGGGTTGCGATGCGGTGCTGCACCTGGCCGCATTGATCGCGATACCGTATTCGTACCACTCACCTGACACGTACGTCGATACCAATATTAAGGGCACGCTGAATATTGTACAGGCAGCTCGTGATCTGGGGGTCTCGAAAGTTGTGCATACTTCGACCAGCGAGGTATACGGGACGGCTCAGTTTGTGCCGATCACCGAGAATCATCCGCTCCAGGGACAGTCGCCCTATTCGGCCAGCAAGATCGGTGCGGACCAGATTGCGATGTCATTTTACACCTCGTTCGGTACACCGGTCACGATCCTGCGCCCGTTTAATACGTATGGCCCGCGTCAGTCGGCCCGCGCAGTGATTCCGACTGTCATTACGCAGATATCCAACGGCAAGCGGAAGATCGAACTGGGCGCGGTGCACCCCACGCGGGACTTCAGCTACGTGGCCGATACCGTGGCCGGCTTCATTGCCGCACTCAATTCAGATCGTTGCATCGGTGAGGTCGTCAACATCGGGAGCAACTTCGAGATATCGATTAAGGACACGGCTCACACGATCGCCAAAGTCATGGGGGTCGAGATCGAGCTGGTGACGGATCGGCAGCGCCTGCGTCCGCAAAAGAGCGAAGTGGAAAGGCTGTGGGCGTCCAACGCGAAGGCAGGAGAATTGCTGGTGTGGCAGCCACAGTACGGAGGGCTCACGGGCTTTCAGCGTGGCCTGGCTGAAACCGTGGCATGGTTCAAGGACTCATCTCATCTGGCGTCGTATAAGTCGGAACTCTACAACATCTGATCACGGTGGAGGCTCAAGCTACTACTGTATTGGCAAGGAGACTCAATAACATGCGCGACATATCAGGCGGGTGAAATATGCTGAACGGTAAATCAATTCTCGTTACAGGTGGGACGGGTAGTTTCGGCCAGGCATTTGTCAAGGCCGTGCTCCAGCGGTACCCCGGCGTCAAGCGGCTTGTTGTCTTCAGTCGTGACGAACTGAAGCAGTTTGAAATGGCGCAGGAGTACCCGGTAAAACAATACCTCGCTCTTCGCTATTTTATCGGGGACGTGCGCGATCGTGACCGATTACGGCGAGCGCTGCATGGTATCGATACCGTGATTCACGCAGCCGCGCTCAAGCAGGTTCCGGCGGCGGAATACAACCCGATGGAGTTCATCCATACCAACATCATGGGCGCGGAAAACCTGATTGAGGCGTGCATGGATGTCGGTGTGAGACGGGTGATCGCGCTCTCGACCGACAAGGCCGCGGCGCCGATCAATCTCTACGGAGCTACGAAGCTCTGTAGCGATAAGCTGATCGTTGCCGCCAATAGTAGTTACTCTGGAGCGAGGGATCTGAGTCTGTCGGTGGTGCGTTACGGCAATGTCATGGGGTCGCGTGGTTCGGTCATCCCGTTCTTTCTGGCCAAGGCGAAGGAGGGTGTGCTGCCGATCACCGATCCGGCCATGACGCGCTTCAATATTACCCTGCGGGAAGCTGTAGAGATGGTGTTATGGGCGCTTGAACACGCAATGGGAGGCGAGATTTTCGTGCCCAAGAGTCCATCGTATCGCATCATGGATGTGGCCAAGGCGCTCGGTCCCAATTGCCGTCATGAAGTGATCGGGATACGTCCGGGCGAGAAGGTGCACGAAGAACTGATCACGGAAAGCGACAGTCTCACAACGGTGGATTTGGGGTTTTGCTACGCAATTCTGCCGGTGAGCGGAAGACCCAGCGTTGAACAGTACGCGACACATCTGTCCCTTAAGCGCGTTCCGTCAGGATTTGTATATCACTCCGGACGCAACCATGAGTTCCTGAGCGTTCAGGAGATTCGCCAATTGATTCGTGAGCACGTGGACCCGAACTTCGTGCCGCGCGAGTGATGATGAATATCGCCGTCATCCCAGCCCGTGGGGGCAGCAAGCGGGTCCCACGCAAGAATATCAGGCAGTTTTCCGGCCGGCCGATGATCTCATACGCGATTACGGCAGCAAAGAAGTCTAGCTTGTTTGAACACATTGTGGTGTCAACCGACGATGAAGAAATTGCCCGCATCGCGCGTGAGTGGGGCGCACAGACTCCATTCATCCGTCCAGCGGAATTAGCTGACGATTCAACCGGAACGGTTCCCGTGATTGCTCATGCTATCCAGGAAATGAATGCGGGGATGGTATGTCCCGATTACGTGTGCTGCATCTACCCATGCGTGCCGTTTCTGACCTGCGAGGATCTTTCGGTTGGTCTCGATGCTCTCGTGTCTGCAGATGTCGACTTTGTTTATCCGGTGACAGAATACCCGCACCCCGTCCAGCGGGCGATGCGACGCACCGCTGAAGGTAAGATGGAATTTTTGTTTCCTGATCACGAACTGTCGTCCACGCACACCCTGGAGAAGACCTTTCATGACACAGGTCAGTTCTACTGGGGAAAGGCTTCGGCGTGGTTGGCGCACGGAAGAATGCACAGCGATGGGCTCGGAATGGTAATTCCCAAGTGGCGGGTGGTTGACATCGATACCGACGATGATTGGCGCCGAGCCGAGTTGATGTTTAAAGTCCAACGTCCTGCTCCATCGATGCTGTGAAAGATTCCAGGAAAGTTCTTGTGTTGGGCGCCTACGGATTTCTTGGCTCAATTCTGTCGTCGACGCTTGCAGCTGCAGGGCACGTGGTGCTTCGCCAGGGACGGAGCAACGCCGCGCAGGTGCCATGTGATCCTTTGGACGCGAGGGCCTTTCGATCGGTTCTTGGGCAGCATCATCCGTCCACCATTATCAATCTCATCGCAATGACTGATGTGGATTTGTGCGAGCGAGAGCCCGTTAGAGCCTTTGAAGCGAATGTACAGGTCGTCGAATCAATCGTGCAGGCGGTCGGTCAAGAATCGAAAGTCGATCGCCTTCATCTTATCCAGATTTCGACGGATCAAGTCTATGACGGCCCCGGCCCCCATCATGAAGCGGACACCAGACCGCCCAACGTTTACGGAGTGACCAAGCATGAGGGAGAAGTGGTGGCGCAAGGGATCGGGGCTTCCGTTCTTCGGACCAATTTCGTGGGCCGCAGCCGTTCACCGAATCGAAAGAGCTTAAGCGACTGGATTGTGGACTCTCTGCGAGCGACGCAGCCCATCACCGTATTTGCAAACATCCGATTCAACCCGCTTCATGTCTCGACGCTATGCCATTGCATAGAGCGGGTGGTCTCCGTACAAACGCCAGGAGTTTTCAATGTGGGCGCGATTAATGGAATCAGCAAGGCGGAGTTCGCGCAATCCCTGGCGAGTCAGCTGTGTCTTGATTCGGCCTCCATGCAGTCTGGCTCGTATGTTGAGATGCCGCAAAAGGCGCGACGTCCGCTCGATATGACTATGGCGGTTGACAAATTTCAGCGGACGTTTGGAGTGTCGTTGCCGCGCGTCGAGGGCGAAGTCCGCTTGGTCGCAAAGGAGTATGTGTGAGCATGCAGCTGATCATGGGGCGTGTGCTGGTCGTTGCCGCGCATCCCGACGACGAAGTGCTGGGCTGTGGTGCGACCATTCATAAAATACTGAGCCAGGGCGGCCAGGTCCGTGTCTGCATTCTCGGAGAAGGCTCCACCTGCCGATATTCGTCTGGACATATCGCGTCAAACGAGGCCAAAGCGGCGATCGCGCAGCGCCGGAGTTTTGCGGGCAAGGCGCTGGCCTCGCTGGGAGTTGCCGATGCGGTGTTCGGAGACCTGCCGTGCGGACGGTTCGACCAAGTCCCGATCATTGATATCGGGAAACAGATCGAGGAGCAGATTCGCCAATTCCGGCCGGATACCGTGCTGACGCATTTTGGACAGGACGCCAATTCGGATCACAGGCTCACGTTCAATGCGGCTATCGCTGCGACCCGCCCGGTCCCGGGGTCGCCGGTCAGGAATGTCATGTGCTTCGAAACCTTGAGCTCCACTGAGTGGCGCTTTGTAGAAACCTTTCAGCCGAATGTATTTGTGGATATTAATGCCCACATAGAGGCGAAGGTCAAAGCCTTCAGCTTTTACTTTCCGACCGAGGGGAAGGAGTTTCCCTTCCCTCGCTGCGAAGAGGGGCTGCGACTTCAGGCACGCATACGTGGCATGCAAGTAGGCCTTTCTCATGCCGAGGCATTTCAAATCGTGAGAAGCGTTCTCACCGACAAGTGATCGCGGTTAGGACACACGACTGCGAGTGACGATGCACGCGAAGGCCGCAGTACTATTCCGTTGTGATGCAGGGCCGAAGCATGGGCTTGGCCATCTGTCCAGGTGTCTCACGCTTGCCGACGCATTGACTAATGCCGGTATCCAGTCAGGCTTCGTCGTCCACGCGTTCGAGGGGATTAGGAGACGTGTATCGGATGCCGGGCATGAAGTTGTTTCTGCGGAGGCCCCAATTGGGGCGGAAGATGAGCCGAGCAGCTGGATTACCGAGGGCACGCACATAGTCGTTGTCGACAGCAAAGACAATACGGCTTCCTACACCGCCCGGTGCCGCGCACTATGTCCGGTCGTTTGTTTTGACGAGAAAATCTCTAGCGAAATCCTTTGTGACATGCTGATTAACAACCATGTCTGGGCACGCCGATCAGACTATGATGTGCGGGCCGACCGCCGGTTATTGATCGGCCCCGCATTTAATACCGTCCATCCGAGCTACTTCGGGCTGGCGGAGCCGCGACGAGGATTGCTCATCACCTTGGGCGGAGAAGAT
This sequence comes from uncultured Cytophagia bacterium, assembly GCA_964395375.1. Taxonomy (GTDB): domain Bacteria; phylum Zhuqueibacterota; class Zhuqueibacteria; order Zhuqueibacterales; family Zhuqueibacteraceae; genus JABWAN01. Next base: position 8,655 of record CAYNDW010000032.1, on the reverse strand, counting down.
CCACTGAACCATACCGTGTGGTTGATTGAGGTGTTGGCGGACGTGATCGGTACGCTACCGACTCTTGTCTGTATCGGCCCCGCGCATCCCGATCCCGACTCCGTGTTGCTCATATGCAAAAAACGATTGCCGACAGCCGAGGTGGTTGTTTCGCCTCCCTCGCTGGTGAATCTTGCTGCTCGGTGTCACCTTGCTCTAAGCGCGGGAGGCATTACCTGCTATGAATTAGCCGCTGCTGGTATCGCATTGGCGGTCCTTGCGGTCGAGGAGCATCAGGTCCGGCTGGCTGAGGCCATGGTGGGCGCGGGAGCCGCGCTCTCTCTGGGAGAGCGGGATAAAATCGACAAGCAGTCGGTGCGGCAGACGTTTGCCAGCCTTCAGCAGCCGGACTCGGTGGCGTCTCTTCGTTCTGCAGGGCGGTCTTTGTTCCCACACTCTGGCACCCCGGCGATTGTTGCCGAGTTGCGAGAACTTCTCGGGTCCCGAAACCCGTCCGCACACCAGTGGATGGGGACTACCACAACAGAATAGTGCAGGATTAATGGCCGACAAAGTTATGCAGATCGGCGCGCGCACAATCGGGCCGGGCCATCCGACCTTCGTCATGGCCGAAGCAGGTGCCAATCATAATGGCGATCTCAGCCTTGCCAAAGAGCTCGTCGTCGCGGCCCGAGAAGCAGGGGCGGATTGCATCAAGTTTCAGACGTTCTCCGCCGAAGACTTTTGCGCTAATCACACTAAGCAGTTCACCTATCGAAGTCAGGGTGTGCTGGTGACGGAGAGTGAATTCGAGATGTTCAAGCGGCTCGAGTTTGCTCGCGAGCAGTGGGCGGACCTGATGGCCTTCTGCGACTCCCAGGGTATTCTCTTTCTGACCACAGTTCAGGACCCGGTAAATCTGGCGATGATGTTGGAACTCGGCTTGAAAGGGATCAAAGTCGGATCGGATGATTTTGACCATCTCATCAACCTGCGCCTCTACGCCAAGACAGGCCTGCCGCTCATAGTTTCGAAAGGGATGTCGGATATGGAGGAAGTCGAGCGCGTGGTCAATACCATTCAGCCACTCGCCTTGGGAGGGTTGGCCGTGCTGCACTGCGTGTCGTTGTATCCGTCAGAAGCGCAACACCTCAATCTGCGGCAACTCTCGACGCTGCATGCACGGTTTCCCAAAGTCGTCTGGGGTTTTTCGGATCATTCCCAAAGCACCCTGGCTCCTGCGCTCGCTGTTGTGCTCGGTGCCACAATCATCGAGAAGCACTTCACGCTTGATCATGGCCTGGCCGGACCGGATCACTGGTTTTCCATGGACCCAGCCCAGATGAGGGACATGATTCGCAATATTCGTTTCGCAGAAGCGGCGAGGGGGAGCGGCGAGGTCATTCCGAGTGCTGAGGAGCAAGAGAGCCGGGCCATCATGCGGCGTCGCGTTGTCGCGCGAACGGCCTTGCCCGCAGGGACGATCTTGGATGAAGGTGTGGTTACATTCAAGCGGGCGGTAACCGGGTGCTACGTCGGTGACTGGGACAAGCTGTGCGGACGCCGGTTGCGAGTGGCCAAGCTTGAGAATGAATCCGTCGAGATAGACGAGGTCATCTGATGATCGTGAGCATCCACCAGCCAGCCTATCTTCCCTGGCTGGGATACTTTGACAAGATTAATCAGGCTGATCTGTTCATTTATCTTGATACCGTTCAATTTCAGAAGGGAAGTTTTCAGAATCGCAACAAGGTGTTGACACGAAACGGTCCTGTTTGGCTCACCGTGCCTGTCGAAACCAGTGGGCGTTTGTATACGACGGCACTCAAAGACTTGACGATCGACAATCGTCAGACCTGGCAGGCAAAGCACCTCTCGACGGTTCGACTGAACTATTCCGGCGCACAGATGTACAGGGAAGTATTTCCAGCCGTCGAACCCTTTTACCATAAGCCGTGGGCCCGCTTGTCTGATTTGTGCTGGGAGATGCTGCTGAAGTTCAACGAGATTCTTGGCATCACTACGCCCATCGTCAAAGCGTCGGAAATAACGGAAGTCGAGGGGAAGAAGAGCGAGATGATTCTCAGCCTCTGTCGCTCAGTGAAGGCAACCACGTATCTTTCCGGCAGCCAGGGCAAAGACTACCTTGATCTGAAGAAGTTTGCTGAAGCGAATATGAAAGTGCTCTTTCAGGATTATGTTCCAAGACCCTACCGTCAACAGGGTGGCGAGTTCGTTGCGGCTTTGGGAGTAGTGGATTTGTTGTTTAATGAGGCGCAGCCACGCAGTCTATTTGATCGGTCGAATGAACATGGTGCTGGCTTGCTTGTAGCCGAGACGCACAATGCCGAACGGTGACTGTAGCCTCCTCGGCGTTCCCATATTGCACAGGTCATTATCGGAGGGTTTGAGATATGGCTGAACACTTTGTGCCAATCAACAAGGGTAATTATTCGATGGATACGCCGGAGCGGGAGGCCCGGTTTGAGGCGTGCCGGGGCGCGGGGTGGGAAGAGGAATATGTCACGTACCGGACGAGATGGATCGACTATGCCAAGAACCAGATCGTCTCCGATTATCCGCTGCTCGTTGACATCGAGCTGTCGTCGTTGTGCAACTTGCGTTGCCCCATGTGCTATACGATTTCGGACAAGTTCAAGGAGCAGGTCAACACGACACGGATGGACTGGAGACTGTTCCAGAAAATCATCGACGAAATCGGCGGGAAGGTGCCGGCTATCCGCCTGAGCCTGCGGGGGGAAGCCACCCTCCATGAAGATTTCGTGAGATGCATTCAATACGCGAAGGACCATGGGATCAAGGAGGTGTCCACGCTCACGCATGGCGGAAAGCTGACCCTCCCGTTCTTCGAGCAGCTTGTAGAGGCCGGGATCGATTGGATCACGATTTCAATCGACGGGGTCGGAGCGACCTATGAGCAGATACGGGGACCCCTGAAGTTCGACGATCTCCTGGACAAGATCAAAGCCATCAAGCAGTTCAAGGATGAGCGTGGACTCAAGCGTCCCGTCATCAAGGTGCAAAGCATCTGGCCGGCCATTCAGGAGAACCCGTCACTGTACTACAACACCTTGGCGCCTTTCGTGGATCTGGTGGCGTTTAATCCGTTGATCGACTATCTCGGGAATGACACCCAGATTGCGTATCTCGAGAACTTTACGTGTCCGCAGCAATATCAGCGCCTCGTGATCGGCGCAGACGGGCTGGTTATGAAGTGTTCCAACGACGAAGAAAATCGTGAAGTGGTGGGCGACATCAGGACGGAAACCGTGCACGAAATCTGGCACGGTGAAAAATTGACTGCCGTGCGCGAACTGCACAAGCGAAAGCAGGGGTTCATGGACAGTGAAGTGTGCCGGAAGTGCTATCTGCCGAGGCAGACCGCCGATGAATTATCCGAGGTGAATGGGCGACAATTCATGGTCAAGAACTACCTCTTCCGCCCTCAGGTCATCGGAAAATGACGGCGCAGATGGATTGTAGAGCTATATATGAATACTACTGGCTGCGGCCTGAGAACGCTCTCTGGAGGGCAAGAGATTTTCAGGTCATGGAGGACATCCCGTTCGAGCCTCCGATCCTGGATTTTGGCGCCGGTGACGGTGCCGTCTCGTTTATCCGCGCCGGCGGACGATTGCTGCCTCACTATGATGCGTTCAGCGAAACACTGGATACCTCGAAGTTTTTTTCCGGCACAGATGTGTATGACCAGTTTCACGACGTGTCCGGTGACATCGTTGCGAAAGAGGCGAATTACAAGATCGACATTGCCTTTGATCTGAAGGAAAACCTGCTGGCTAAGGCCGGGAAAATGAACTTCTACAAGAAAATCGTGGTCGGAAATGGCAATGAGAACTTGCCGTTTACCGATGGAGAGTTCCGAACGGTTTTCTCGAACATTGTGTACTGGCTTACCGATCCGTTGAAGGTCATGCTCGAGCTTGCGAGAGTCACCATGAGGGGAGGGAAGCTGGTTCTCTTCCTGCCGAGCGATCATCTTGCCGACTATTCCTTCTACAACAAGTACTACCTCGGCACAGGCAAGCCCTCCTCGATGAAGTTTCTTGAACTGCTAGATATGGGGCGGTTGGCGAACAACATCAAGATATCCAGATCGGCTGCCGGCTGGGAGAAAATATTTAGCGGGTGCGGCCTCGATGTGGCTGCCCGGTACAATCACATCAGTGGGGGGTTAGTTCGGCTCTGGGATATTGGGTTGCGACCATTCAGTCCGTTCTTGATTCAAATGGCCAATACCCTGAGCCGCGATGAGCGAGCGAGAATCAAACAACGATGGGTCGGCGAAACGTACGATCTGTTCGAGGGGTTTTTGAAGATCCAAAGCGATTTGGAACGGACCGAGCCTGCCGCATTTTTTCTGTTCGTTCTGAGCAAACGCTAACCTGTATCGTTCTTGCCGGCATCGGTGATTGTCCGAGTCCAATCGAGCGACGAACAAGACCGTTTCCTCTGACACGGATGAATTTTTACGAGTGCCTGAGCCTGCCGGATCTGATGATTCTGGCGATCACCAGAAGGCAAGGCTACTTCTTGAAGAAGTCAGTAGCGGCGCGGCTCGCTGATGCAGCGGCTTCGAAGCTAGGTGTTGTGCTCACACGTTCGGAAAAGTTTGAGATCGGGCATATTGCCACCGCGACGAATGCCAGGCAGAACGCCTACGATGCCGCAAAGGCCTCACTAGATGGGATCGGGCCTGCGGCATGGATTGGGAACGTATCCCGACTCTTTTCCATAGACATCCAGCTCATCACCACAAAGCACCTATTTGAGCAACTCTATGACAAATACCTGTTTCTGGAGCTTGTCCTGAGGTACGCAGGGGAGCATCCACATAAGCGTCATCACCTGAGAGTCCGACCGCTCTTCCTGGAGCCCTATCTGATCAGGCTTCAAGGTGACATGGCCGTCTCAGTCTCACGGAACATCGAGTCAGTGAAATTCTACTACGCCATCCTGGCGTCCCCATTACTTCTGATATACCACTGGCTGAGGAACGGCACCAAGGAGCCACTCTCCTTTCAGGGTCAGCTCGTATGTGCTGTTGATAGTGAAGCGACCCGCGAGATGTTCAGCCGGCTGTTTGCCGGGGACTCCCCAGTGCGTTATGTGGCCGAGCGGTCCTATGTCAGAGAGTTCACTGAAGACCGGTTAAGAGAGTTGCAGATCGGCATTATGGGATTGACCAGAGAGGGCTATCGCTACTTTCTGAGGATTTTGTTCCGGTATATGGCGGTATGCCTAAAGTGCCGTCGGGAGATCTCAAGGTACGGCGCTCTTATTACACAGATCCTGCATGTGTTGCTCCAGGGACGGGCGCTGGCGATCAATGGTACGGGTAACTTGTTTGTAACGTTCGAGCATCTGACCACTGTCAGAACTGCCCGCAATGAGTTTTTACGATCGCAAGGCAACCGTTCTGTGTTTGTTCCCAAGAATAGTTACGTGACCTATCAGCAGCTGCCGCCGGAAGTCTGGATCAATTACGACGTGATGTGCTCCCCGGGAGCGCATGCTGAAGACTTGTACAAGAAGAAACAGGCCGTCACGAAGATATTTCTGCAGACCGGTTCGTACGATGCGCATAAAGAGGTGGTGAGCAGCGGGTTGGGGAGAGGACAGAGTCGGAAGCAGTTGGAATCCTTCAAGGGAGAGGCATGCCTTATTACGATCCTGTCGCCGGGAATCTGTGATGAGACCTGCAGCCATGAGGTGCGATTGATGCAGTTGGCACGGGAGCTATCAAAGTGTTCCGGGGTGAAAGTGGCCGTTCGACCTAAGCCCGTTCCCCGCCTTGAAAAGTATCACAATTTTTACGAGTCGATGTTCGAAGGATTCACGGACTTGCTCATGACGGACAGTGAATACGATCTGCTCGATTTTCTGGGTGTGACTGACCTATTTGTGACCTCGATATCAACGTCAGCGTGTGATCTGGCGATGCGTGGTGGTGCGGTCATGTTCGTCGATTTTATGCAAACTCCTGACCTGTATCTTCCCTGGGAAAAAGTGAAGGATGTTGTATTAACGGAAAGCGTAGCCTATGAAAATATTATCCATTGGGTAAGGGAAGTGGAGGGTAGTCCGGTCCGGGCAAATCACGCCAGGGCAATGGAAATGCTAGCTGGTTATCTCGGGTACCGGTTTGACTCGTTCGAGTCCTACAGAGCAAATCTTCTGACCGCATTGGGGCCATTCTTGCCATGCAGCAGAGAGGGCAATGTGCCGCCTCGTCAAATACGAGCTTCACAACTTGAATCGATTGGAGGATGACAGTGAGTCAGTTTGAAACGTCCCAAGAGGGGTTTTGGGCAGGTGAGTTCGGCGATGAATACTCCACCCGTGTTGCCGGAGACGAAATTGTTGCGGCGTACACCGCGCTTCATGCTCGGATACTGCAGAGGACGGTAGGAGTGAAGTCTGCGATCGAATTCGGTGCAAATATCGGCCTGAATTTGAAGGCGCTCAAACGCCTGCTGCCACACATTGAATTGTCTGCAATAGAACTCAATCCAACCGCAATTCTGGCGCTGGAACAACAACCCGATGTAAAACATATCTATAAGCAATCTATCCTTGATTTTAAACCTGACTATCAGCGGGATTTCGTGCTTATAAAAACGGTGCTTATCCATATCAACCCGGACAAGCTCCCTCTCGTGTACGACCTTCTGTACCGCACGAGCAGTAGATATGTCTGTGTTGCGGAATATTATAATCCGACTCCCGTAACGGTAGAGTACCGGGGACATCAGGGGAAATTGTTTAAACGGGATTTCGCAGGTGAAATGATCGAGAAGTACCCTGATTTGGTATTGGCCGACTATGGCTTTGTCTACCACAAGGATAATAACTTTGCGATCGGTGATGTCAATTGGTTCCTTCTGGAAAAGCGATCAGGTGCGGCGAGCTCCCGATAATTTATACCCAGATTATATCTCGTAACTAGTCATGCAAAATCGGACAACGATCATCGCTGAGGCCGGCGTTAACCATAACGGTGATCTCGATCTGGCGAAACGCCTCATCGATGTGGCGGCAGAGGCCGGCGCTGATTTTGTCAAGTTTCAGACCTTTGCTGCAGACCGGCTGGTGACGCGTGCAGCGGGGAAAGCCGAGTACCAGATTTCCTTAACGGGCATCGAGGAGTCCCAGCATGAGATGCTCAGGCGCCTTGAATTAACGCCGGAGGCGCACCGGATTCTGATCGACTATTGTAAGTCCCGCCATATCAGTTTCCTCTCAACAGGATTTGACATTGAAAGCGTCGATCTGCTCGTCAAGCTGGGGCTGGAGTACATCAAGGTTCCTTCCGGAGAGATCACAAACTTGCCCTATTTGCGGCATGTAGGCGGGCTAGGCAAGCAGGTCATTCTCTCCACGGGCATGGCCACGTTGGATGAGGTTGGGTCAGCTATCGAGGTTCTTGAGAGAGCCGGCACTTCACGAAAGCGTATAACCGTTCTTCATTGCACAACGGCGTATCCCGCGCCGATGGCCGATGTGAACCTGCGTGCCATGCTCACGATTCGGGACACGTTCGGTGTCGCGATAGGCTATTCCGATCATACATCGGGGATTGAGGTAGCAACAGCTGCTGTCGCGTTGGGTGCGTCCGTGCTGGAAAAGCACTTTACCCTCGATGTCAGCCTGCCCGGACCGGACCACAAGGCTAGTCTTGCGCCGGATCAGTTCAAAGCACTGGTTACGGCGATTCGTCACGTAGAGACGGCTTTAGGCGATGGCATCAAGCAACCCGGGTCTAGCGAGGCCAAAAACAAACCAGTCGTCCGAAAGTCGCTGGTTGCAGCAAAACCGATCCGGGCAGGTGAAATCTTCACCGCGGACAATCTTGCGGCCAAGCGCCCGGGTACGGGAATATCACCCATGCGTTGGGATGAAATCATTGGGCGAACGGCCACCAGGAATTATGTGATCGACGAGTTGATCGAACCATGAAGCGCAAGATTTGTGTCGTGACGGGCTCGCGTGCCGAATACGGCTTGTTACGCTGGATCATGCAGGGGGTCAAAGACGAACCTTCGTTATCCCTGCAGGTCATTGCGACAGGCATGCATTTGTCTCCTGAGTTCGGCCTGACGTATCATGAAATTGAGCATGACGGGTTTCGCATCGACCGGAAGGTGGAAACGCTGCTGAGTTCGGACACCCCGATCGGCATCACGAAATCCATCGGGCTTGGGATGATCGGGTTTGCAGATGCGCTCAATGAACTGCAGCCGGATCTGCTCGTGATGCTTGGCGACCGGTTTGAGCTACTGGCTGCCGCGATCGCCGCGCTGGTCGCGCGAATACCGATCGCGCATGTTCACGGAGGAGAAATAACAGAAGGGGTATTTGACGAAGCGATCCGCCATTCCATTACTAAGATGTCGCATCTTCATTTTGTTGCCGCGGAGGAGTATCGCCAACGAGTCATTCAACTGGGCGAGAACCCTGAGAAGGTGTTCCTGGTGGGCGGCGTGGGAATCGACAATATCCACGGGCTCCAGTTACTCGATCGCAAGGCACTGGAAAAGGCCTTGGACTTCACATTCGGTTCAAAGAACCTTCTGGTGACGTTTCATCCCGTTACGCTTGAATCCGCTACGGCCCCCCATCAAATGAAAGAGTTAT